>JAJOKP010000097.1 GCA_021129775.1 Clostridiales bacterium | reverse complement strand
ATTGGAAATTCCCACTTGAAGAAGTGGGAGTCTTGACTCTAAAACATAATAGATAAATGTAAACGAGCGATTTTATGATATCTTACATATAGAAAGACAATATAAAATACGTGTAAAACTCAGAGGTGAAAGCAGATGAAAAACCAAGAAAAATCAAGTAAAGCTGAACGTCATGAAAATTTTAAAAAATTAATGCAGGAAGATCCATTTATTACTGACGAAAAATTGGCAGAAAAATATAACGTTAGCATACAAACGATTAGACTAGATAGATTAGAGCTAGGAATACCTGAACTAAGAGAAAGAGTAAAAAAAGTAGCTAAGAAAAACTATGATAAAGTAAGAACTATTTTTAGTACTGAAATTGTTGGCGAGTTAATAGACTTAAGGCTTGGTGTAAATGGGATATCTATGCTTGAAACAACAGAAGATATGGCTTTTTCAAAAACAAATATAGTAAGAGGACATAATATTTTTTCGCAAGCTGAATCATTAGCGCTAGCAGTCATAGATACAGATATTGCACTGACTGGTGTTTCGAATATTAAATATTTAAACAAGGTACATGCAGGAGAAAAACTTATTGCAAAAGCTGAAGTTACCAGAGTAAGGGGTAACAAGCATTTTGTACATGTAATAATCACAGTGAACCAAAACCAAGTTTTCAGAGGGAAATTTATTTTAGTAGCTGTTAAGTAGTTTGATAACTTATATGACTGAGGTGGAAATTTTGAAAATAGTAATTGATGCAATGGGTGGAGATAACGCTCCACAAGAAACAGTAAAAGGTGCAGTAGAAGCAGTTAAACAGTTTAACGTAAACATGATCCTAACGGGTGAAGAGAAAGCAATAAATGAGGAATTAGCTAAATATTCATATGTGAAAGAAAAAATCGAAGTGATTAATTGTAGTGAAACTATTGAAAATGATGAAAAACCCGTATTTGCAATAAGAAGAAAAAAAGATTCATCACTAGTAGTTGCTATAAATATGGTGAAGGATGGCAAAGCCGATGCGATAATTTCAGCAGGCAATACAGGAGCGATATTAGCAGGAGGCCTGTTTATCCTAGGCAGAATGAATGGCATCAACAGACCTGCATTAGCGCCGGCCTACCCGGCAGCAAAAGGAGACGCAATATTAATTGATGGAGGAGCAAACCCTGATTGTAAACCTAGAAACTTGTTAGAATTTGGAGTAATGGGCAGTCTTTATGCTAACAAATTATTAAATATAGATAATCCAAATGTTTGTCTTGTAAATGTTGGTGTTGAAGAGGGAAAGGGAAACGAGCTTACGAAAGAAGCATATGAATTATTTAAAGAAGCTCCATTCAATTTCAAAGGGAATGTTGAAGCAAGAGATGTTCCAACGGGGTATGCTGATGTAATAGTATGCGATGGTTTTACTGGTAACATTATATTAAAGCTAACCGAAGGTGTTGCAGGCACAATATTTAAAATATTAAAAGAAGAGCTTATGAAAAGCCCTATTCGTAAATTAGGCGCTTTACTTATAAAATCGGGAATAAGAAGTTTTAAAAAGAGATTTGATTACTCAGAATATGGAGGAGCACCGTTCCTAGGTGTTAAAGGCGTAGTAATTAAAGCGCATGGCAGTTCAAATTCAAAAGCAATAAAAAATGCTATCAGGCAATCTAAAATATTAATTGAAACAAATATTGTTGCAGATATTGAAAAAGAGATTAATTTGCTTAACGGCAAGACAAATGTTAAATAAGACAATGTACCTGTCCCCTAGTCTTACTGATTATATTTAGCGTTAAAGGTGATTATGTAATTGTTGGTGAGAAGTAACTCGTTTGCCAGAAGCTGAACAAGTCCACTTCAAGACCTAAAGCAGATGGAACTTAGATCTCAAAAAACCCTTTGTATAAGGGTTTTTTCACGTTTTTAATTTTGAATAATCCTTTAAAAATAATATACACATTAATGCTTGCATTAATATATATATTAGTATATACTACTATTAGTACCAGATGCTAAATTGTGATGTTAAACATTAATACTAAGTATGTTTTCTGTTGGTGAGCGGGGACGTTTCGTTTGACACCTTTTTTCAGAGGTGACGCGTCACCTCCCTAAAAAGAGAGAAATATGATTATGCTTGGGGGTTTAATCATTATTCAGCATAAAAGTAGTGTGAGCTAGGAGATGATGAGTTTGAATAAAGGGTACTCGGTCAAAATTAGTGGAACAGGCAGTTGTTTGCCGTCAAACGTAGTGACAAACTTTGATTTAGAAAAAATTATGAACACTACAGATGAATGGATCAGAAGTAGAACAGGAATAGAGAGCAGAAGAATTGCAGATGAAAAAACAGCGACTTCTGATTTATCTACAGTCGCTGCTAGGAGAGCATTAGAAGATGCAAATTTAAACGCTGAAGACGTAGATTTAATTATTGTCGCTACCATAACACCAGATATGATGTTTCCATCAACTGCTTGCATAGTACAAAAAAATATTGGGGCTAGTAAGGCAGCTGCATTTGATATTGAAGCAGCTTGTTCAGGTTTTTTATATGCATTGTCAATAGGAGAACAATTTATTAAAGGTGGAGTATATAAAAATGCTTTAATTATTGGAGCTGAAACATTATCTAAAATAATGGATTGGGAAGACAGAAACACAAGTGTCGTATTTGGGGATGGAGCAGGCGCTGTTGTAATTAAAAAGACTACAGAGAGTGGAGGCATACTATCGTCGTGCTTAGGAGCGGATGGAAGCAAAGGAGATGTATTAACACAACCAGCTGGAGGATCAAGAATCCCCGCAACACATGGTTCAATAAAAGATAAGCTGCATTATATAAAAATGGAAGGCAATGAGGTTTTTCGTTTTGCAGTTAGAATAATGGGTAAAGCAGCAGTTGAAGCACTAAAATTAAGCAATATTAAATTAGAAGACATTGATTTTTTAATTCCACATCAAGCTAATATAAGAATAATTGAAGCGGCTGCGAAAAGACTGAATTTGTCAAAGGATAAAGTGTATATGAATCTAGATAAATATGGAAACATGTCAGCGGCATCTGTGCCTGTAGCTCTCGATGAAGCTTCGAAAAAAGGTTTGTTGAAGAAAGAAGATATTGTAGTATTGGTTGCTTTTGGTGGGGGATTGACATGGGCTTCTACAGTAGTTAAATGGTCAAAGTAAAAGAATTCTTGATTCAAATTTGCGAGTAACGAAGTACTTTAAGAAAGTTTTTATTGAACTTGATTTTTAGAATAGTTGTAAATATTTGATTCTTGTAAATTTTGTAGAGTGCAAGTTATCGAAAAAATGGAGGATATATATGTTTCGTACAAAATTATGCAATATATTAAACATTAAGTACCCGATTATTCAAGGAGGGATGGCTTGGATTGCAACAGCAGAACTTGCAGTGGCAGTATCAGAAGCTGGAGGATTAGGAATTATTGCGGCGGGGAACGCACCTGCAGAAATTGTTTTAAAAGAAATTAAAAAGGCTAAAATAATGACTAAGAAACCGTTTGGCGTAAATGTAATGCTATTATCTCCTTTTATAGATGATGTTATTGAAGTCTTGTTAAAAGAGAAAGTAAGCGTAATTACAACAGGAGCAGGGAATCCTAGTAAATACATAAAGCAGTTTCAAAAAATTGGCACTAAAGTTATTCCTGTGGTTCCATCAATTGCTTTGGCAAGAAGAATGGAAAAATTAGGAGCTGATGCAGTAATAGTGGAAGGAACCGAAGCAGGCGGACATATTGGCGAATTAACTACCATGGTTCTCGTACCACAGATAGCAAGTGGAATAAAAATTCCTGTAATTGCAGCAGGAGGAATAGCAGATGGAAGAGGCTTTTTAGCAGCACTTTCATTGGGCGCAGATGGTGTTCAAATTGGCACTATGTTTATTTGTTCAACTGAATGTACTGCACACGAAAAATACAAGCAAAAGTTACTTAGGGCAAAAGATAGAGATGCTATAGTTACAGCAAGAGTATCAGGTCATCCAGTAAGAGTGTTAAAGAATAAATTTGCAAAAGAGCTTATGAAATTAGAAGAAGAAGGAATTACTAAAAAAGAATTAGAAGAAATTGGAGCAGGAAAGCTTAGATTAGCAGCTGTAGATGGAGATGTTGAAAATGGGTCGGTAATGGCAGGGCAAATTGCAGGCATGATAAAAGAAATAAGACCGTGTAAAGAGTTGATTGAAGGTATAATACATGATGCAAAAACCAAACTTTATAAAGTGAATGAATTTTGCAAGGAGGAGTAAAAATGTCAAAAACAGCTTTTGTATTTCCTGGGCAAGGGGCACAATATGTAGGTATGGGAAAAGAAATATCAGACCATTTTTCTGTAGCTAGGCATACGTACGAAGAAGCAAGTGATGCGGTTAATATGGATATGCAAAAATTATGTTTTTATGGATCAGGTGAAGAATTAATTAAAACAGAAAATACTCAACCTGCCATTTTGACAACAAGTGTAGCTATAATGAAGGTTATAGAGAGCGAAGGACTAGATTGTGATATGACAGCAGGACTAAGTTTAGGCGAATATACTTCGCTTGTAAAATCAAAAGTCATTAATTTTAGTGATGCGGTAAAAACAGTAAAAAATAGAGGCAAGTATATGCAAGAGGCAGTTCCACAAGGAAAAGGAACAATGGCTGCAATTTTAGGATTAGATAGAGAAAAAGTAGAAAATCTAGTTTCAGAAATTAATTTATGTGGGATAGTGGATATTGCTAACTACAACAGCCCAGGGCAAATTGTAATTTCAGGAGAAGTAGAAGCTATAAATTTGGCAGTAGCTCAAGCAAAAGAGTTTGGAGCAAAAAAAGCTGTTGTGCTTCCTGTGAGTGCACCTTTTCATTCAAGGTTACTTATTCCAGCAGGAAAGAAATTAAGAGAGGATTTAATGAAATGCTCTTTAAGTGATCCTAAAACAGTAGTAATAACGAATGTTCGAGCAAGTGCTTTAAAAGGTAAGACAGAAGTTATCGAATCGCTCGTAGAACAAGTAAGCAGCTCTGTACTATGGCAAGACTCTATTGAATTAATGATTAACGATGGAACAAGTACTTTTATTGAAATTGGACCAGGAAAAGCACTATCTTCATTCATAAAGAGGATAGCTAGAAATATAAATAAAGAAGTAAAGACTTGCAATGTTGATGATGTTAGTAGCTTAAAAGAATTAATGAAAAAGATTAATTAGGAGGGATATGTTGGAGCTTAAAGGGAAAAACGTGTTAGTTACTGGAGGGTCTAGAGGAATTGGAAGAGCAGTAGCATTATTATTAGCAAAAGAAGGTGCAAATATTGTAATAAACTATGCTAGAAGCGAAACTCAAGCTCAAGAAGTTGTAGATGAAATTGAAAAATTTGGAGTAAGAGCTATAGCGTTGAAAGCAAATGTTGCAAATGCAAAAGAAGTAGATGAAATGGCTAAAATAATTGAAACAGAGTTAGGGAATATTGATATTCTAGTAAATAACGCAGGCATTACTAAAGATAATCTACTTATACGTATGAAAGAAGAAGATTGGCAGGATGTCATAAATGTAAATTTAACAGGAGTATTTATATGTACAAAAGCATTTGCTAGAAAAATGATAAAACAGAAATATGGCAAAATAATTAACATTTCTTCTGTAGTTGCAGTTGTTGGAAATGCAGGACAATCAAATTACTGTGCATCAAAAGCAGGAATTATAGGATTTACAAAGTCAATTGCAAGAGAATTAGGTGGAAAAGGTATTTGCGTAAACGCTATTGCGCCAGGATTTATTCAAACAGACATGACTAGCGTTTTACCTGAGAAGGTAAAGGAGGATATGAGTAAACAAATTCCTCTAAAGCGTTTTGGAACAGATGAGGACGTAGCAAATTTAGTATTGTTCTTAGCTAGCGAAAAATCTAATTATATTACAGGACAAGTGATTCATGTCGATGGCGGAATGGGGATGTAGTTGGAATTGAGAATGGAGAATTAAGAATTGAGAATTGGAGAGGAAAAGATTAAAGAGGTAAAAACCTGTAGGGGCGAGCAAGAACCGTTCATGCGTGAAAAATTAGGAGAAATTAGGAGGAATTAAAATGGAGTTTGAAAAAGTAGTAAAAATTATTGGTGATCAGTTGGGATTAGATGACGTAAGTAAAGTTAAACTAGAAACTTCTTTAGTAAAAGATTTAGAGGCAGATTCGCTAGATGCAGTAGAAATAATAATGGCTATAGAAGATGAATTTGATGTAGAGATACCAGACGAAGATGCTGAAAAATTTAATAACATAGGTGATATATTAAACTATATTAAAGAAAAGAAAGAGTAAAAAGTAGAAAGTTGGACAGTTGGACAGGGAAAGAGAGGAAGTTGGTCAGTTGGTTAGTTGGACAGGAAAAGAACAAAGAGGCAAAGTTGGTTGGTTAGTTGGATAGGAAAAAATTAGAGACTAGAGATTAAAGATTAAAGATCAAAGATCAAAGAGGTAAAAAACTGTAGGAGCAACCCCTCGTGGTTGTCCGCCTTTTTTTCTTTCTCTTTTCTCTTTCCAACCAACCAACTAACTTACAGCTATGGAGGTATAATATGAAAAGAAGAGTAGTAGTTACTGGAATGGGATGTATTACGCCGCTTGGAACAGGTAAAGAAGAGTTCTTTGAAGCCTTACTATCAGGAAAATCAGGAATAGATAAAATAACAAGATTCGATACAACAGATTTTTCAACTAAAATAGCAGCTGAAGTCAAAGACTTTATTCCTGAAGAATACATTAATAGAAAAGAAGTAAAAAGAATGGATAGGTACACACAATTTGCCGTAGCAGCTTCTAAAATGGCTGTTGAAGATGCCGATTTAGACATAAATGAAATTGAGGCAGAAAGATTTGGCGTGTTATTAGGAAATGGAATTGGTGGAATAAGCACGCTAGAGGCTCAGCATCAAAAAATGCTAGAAAAAGGTGTTAAAAGACTTAGTCCTTTTTTTATTCCTCTGATGATATCTAATATGGGTGCAGGGTATGTTTCTATGCTATTAGGTGCAAAAGGTCCAAATATGACAGTTGTCACCGCTTGTGCTTCATCTACCAACGCAATTGGTGAGGCATATAGAGTAATAGAAAGAGGAGACGCTGATATAATGATCACAGGAGGGATGGAAGCCTCTATTACTCCAATTTCAGTAGGAGGGTTCTGCTCTATGAAAGCTTTGTCTACAAATAATGAAGAGCCACAAAAAGCTAGTAGACCTTTTGATTTAAACAGAGACGGTTTTGTTATGGGAGAAGGTTCTGGCATACTGATTTTTGAGGAATTAGATCACGCTATTAAAAGAGGAGCAAAAATATATGCTGAGTTTGTTGGCTATGGAATGAGTTCTGATGCATATCATATAACAGCTCCGGCGCCTGGTGGAGACGGTGCAGTAAGGGCAATGAAATCAGCAATCAAAGACGCAGGCGCTACATATTCCGACATAGATTATATTAACGCGCATGGAACAAGCACTCCGCTCAATGATAAATTTGAAACTATGGCAATCAAAACAGCCTTCAAAGAGCATGCAAAAAAGGTTTGCGTAAGTTCAACAAAATCTATGACAGGACATTTACTAGGAGCAGCAGGAAGTATTGAAGCAATTGCTTGTGTTATGGCAATAATGAACAGTCAAGTTCCACCGACAATAAATTTAGACACACCTGATACTGATTGCGATTTAGATTACGTGAAAGATAAAGCTAGAAATGTCAACGTTAATTATGCATTATCAAATTCACTGGGTTTTGGCGGGCATAATGCAACTATAATTTTTAAGAAGTATGAATAGCGAAAGCACTTTAGACAGTCAAGGTCCCAAATTACACGAGATGGTGGCTGTTTTTTTAAAACAGAAGGCTAATTCAATTACAAAAAAATGAAAATACTTGAAGGCAAAGAATCTGTCGAACGAAACGTCCCCATGGCATCCTAATTTAAACTGCGGTTTTATGTACACCGCAACTATAATAAAATGAGTACTGTGCACAAACAAGAACGAGTCGATAATATGTTATGGTAGCATAAAAGTATAACTAAAAGAAAAAGACATTCAAATTAAGAAGATGATTTGCTTGCGGTACTTACCCATAAGTTTAATCACTCCATTCCACCCCAACTCCTATTGTATCAAGCGGAGATTTATATCGAAGTAGTGGACCGCTTTCCTATAATTACCGCGTTAATGTGGACCACTTGTAGAGTATCATAAACAGAATTTATAAAATTCAGTCATGAAATTTAAATGGACGGAAGGATCAGGAGTTACTGAAATGGAGTTTCTTTTACAACAAATGTAGAAAAAGAATGCCAAATAGGCTAAAAATATTTAGAAAGTATTTTGATAATAGCAAACTATTAAATAAATTTGATAAAGGTGTCTTTGGTGAAATTGTAGATTTATTATTTTAGGTGGAGTAGATAAAGCTGGTTTAAATAGCATATGCTGACTCAGTAAGCAGATATAACAAGATCACTGTGAATTGAGAGTACACCTCGGGCTTATGCCTGCCAACGTGCTTTTTGAGGCAGCTAAACTCGTGAACTAAAATCGGAGATTCTTTTATTATTAATTGAATTATAGAGCATACTAATTATATGAAGCAATGGTTTTACATCAAATGACGTATAAAGGAGAGAGAAAACATGGACATTAACCTAGAAAATATTGATATCGTTAGGGAGCGAGCAGGTGTATCTTATAAGAAAGCTAGAGAAGCTATAGAGCAAGCTAATGGTAATATTGTTGATGCTTTGATATTTTTAGAAGAAGAAGCTGAGCGAAAGAAGTGGACTGAATCTGTAGGAGACATGGGAAACGATATGTTAGAAAAATTAAAAGTTTTGATTAATAAGGGAAACGTTACAAGAATAATAATAAAAAAAGAAGGTGAAGTGTTGCTGAATATTCCAGTTACTGCAGGCGCAATTGGAATTGTACTGGCACCTATTGCATCAATTATAGGAGTTTCAGCGGCTATTTTGACGAAAATGACTGTAGAAATTGTAACGAAGGATGGGAAAGTTGTTAATATTGACAAGTTTACAGATGTTGAAAATGAGAATGTAACCGATCATTAGTAAAGTTTCCAAAACAAGATGGTGTTTTGTTCAATAAATATGTAGTGGGAGGATGTATAAGAAAACTCGTTTTAACTGTCACATAAAGATTCAAAGGGGGACAATTTTCTATATAAGTAATCAACCCATTGTAAATGCTAATACAATAGATAGGAGCAAGAAAAAAAGCATTGACAAACAGTCGTTAGTTTGTTAAATTAATAGATAATTAAACATTTAAGCTGTGAAGAAGAAGAGTAGTTAGAATAAGTTGTTATAGAGAGTCAGGTGTGGTGAAAACTGATGCAACTTGCTAATGAAAGGAAATTCTGAGCTTATTCTTTGAGTGGGCACATTGTGCCAACAAGGGTGGAACCGCGGAAGATGAATCTTTCGTCCCTATATGTGGATGAAGGATTTTTTTGTTTTACATTTTTAGCGTTTGTCGCCCTAAGTGAGCCTATTTGATTCCACTACGTTTTACTCATGTTGAACTCTGTGAGTTGAATGGGTCCCGCAATGTAATGAGCGTTAAATATAAAAACTATCTAAAATTGGAGGAGATAATTTTGAAAACTGAAAAAACTATGGAAAAAATTGTTGCATTAGCTAAATCCAGAGGATTTGTTTTTCCAGGCTCTGAAATATATGGAGGCCTTGCTAATACGTGGGATTATGGTCCGCTTGGAGCTGAACTCAAGAAAAACATTAAAAAAGCCTGGTGGAAAAAGTTTGTTCAACAAAGTCCATATAATGTTGGCTTAGATAGCTCCATACTTATGAATCCGCAAACCTGGGTAGCTTCTGGGCATGTTGGTGGTTTTAGTGATCCTTTGATGGATTGTAAAAAATGTAAATCTCGATTTAGAGCAGACAAAATAATTGAAGAATATGCCCATAAAAAGGGTAAAGAGATAATAGTCGATGGATGGGATAGTAGTACAATGAAAGAATATATAGCAGACAAAGCAATTAAGTGTCCCACTTGTGGCGTAATTGATTTTACAGACATAAGGCAGTTTAACTTAATGTTTAAAACGTCTCAAGGAGTAACAGAAGACTCAAGTAAAGATATTTACCTTAGACCAGAAACAGCGCAAGGAATTTTTATTAACTTCAAAAATGTTCAAAGAACATCTAGAAAAAAAATACCATTTGGAATAGCCCAAATAGGAAAAGCGTTTAGAAATGAAATTACACCTGGTAATTTTATTTTTAGAACTAGAGAATTTGAGCAAATGGAATTAGAATTTTTTTGTAAGCCAGAAGAAGATATTAAATGGTATGAGTATTGGGCGAAATTCTGTAAAGAATGGTTGCTTAATCTCGGAGTCGACGAGAAAAGTATTAGAATGAGAGAACATTCAAAAAACGAGCTTTCACACTACAGTAACGCAACAGTTGATATTGAATTCCAATTCCCATTTGGATGGGGTGAAATATGGGGAATAGCTGATAGAACAGACTTTGATTTGAAACAACATGCAGAACATGCAGGGGTTGACTTTAGCTATCAAGACCCTACTACTAATGAAAAATATGTTCCTTATTGCATAGAGCCTTCAGTAGGAGTAGATAGACTTGCATTAATGTTCTTAATAGATGCATATACCGAGGAAGTTGTAAACGAAAAAGAAAGTAGAGTTGTCCTTAAACTTCATCCAGAACTTGCTCCGTTTAAGGCAGCAGTATTTCCACTAGCTAAGAAATTAAAAGAAAATGCCATGGAAGTATACAATAAACTATCAGAAAAATTTATGATAGAATATGATGATGCAGGTAGTATTGGCAAACGATACAGAAGACATGATGAAATTGGTACGCCTTATTGTATTACCTTTGATTTTAATTCATTAGAAGATAATTGTGTTACAATAAGACATAGAGATACAATGGAGCAAGAGAGAGTTGCTATTGATGAACTTGAAGAATATTTAGAGAGTAAACTGAAATATTGATATAGCAGACAAAAAATGGTAGCTTAAAAGAAAAATATTTTGATCAAATTTGATAAGACACTCACTTCTTTAAGTGGGTGAGAGGTCTTAATTTTTTTATTCAGGTGGGGTAGCATCCCCATCTGAATCCCCGATGTTCAGCGTAGCTGGACGAGTTCACTCTAGGCTACTGTTATATCAGTTTGATATCAAAATAATAGAAACAACTACCAAAAGGAGGAAAACATGAACGTACAGGGTCTAGTTATCTATATTGTATCGGATTCAATTGGTGAAACAGCTGAGCAAGTAGCAAAGGCAGGGCTTGGGCAATTTGACTATACAGACTATGAAATGAGAAGATACCCTCACATAGTCGACAAATTACAATTAGAGGAGATTATAGACAAAGCAAAAGATGAAAACGCATTAATTATTTTTACCATGGTGGTAAATGAACTTAGTGGATTCATTGTTGATAGGTGTAGTCATTTTGATATTCCATGTATTGATGTAATGTCTCCTGTAATATATTCAATGAGCCAAGCATTACATATACCACCCAAAAAAGAAGCGGGGCTACATAGAAAATTAGACGCTACATATTTTAAAAGAATAGCAGCCATTGAATTTGCTGTTAAATATGATGATGGTAAGGATCCACGAGGGTTAAAAAAAGCGGATTTGATATTAGTTGGAATATCTAGAACATCGAAAACACCTCTTAGTATGTATTTAGCACATAAAAAAATAAAAGTTGCTAATGTACCGCTTGTTCCAGAAGTGGAACTTTCAAGAGAATTATTACAAGTTAATCCCAAGAAAATTATTGGGCTAACTACAGACCCTATAAAACTAACACAGATTAGACAGGAGAGATTAAAGGCATTAGGCTTAAAGCAGGAAGCTAATTATGCAAGCATGGAGAGAATTTTAGAAGAATTAGACTATTCGGAGAAAGTAATGAAAAAATTGAATTGTCCTGTTATTGATGTTTCAACAAAGGCAGTTGAAGAAAGTGCTAGTATAATCATGGAGATATTGAGAGAAATTGGTTATGAGATAGCAAATAACAAATGATATGTTTTGTTTTGTGCGATAGAAAGTGAACTCGTCCAGCTACGCTGAACATCGGGGAATCAGATGGGGATTCTACCCCGCCTGATTGGAAATTCCCACTTGAAGAAGTGGGAGTCTTGACACTAAAACATAATATATAGATAAACTTATTCAAGATGTATAATTAGGCAGATGATTTTAGTTGGAGTAGATGTTGTTCGAATAAATGTTAGGGGTGAATGATGTGAAAAAGTATGCTTACGATTTTAATGAAGGGAATCTATCGCTTAAACCTTTGCTTGGCGGTAAAGGGGCAGGACTTGCTGAGATGACGTCTATAGGACTACCAGTCCCTTTTGGATTTACGCTAACTACAGAAGCGTGTAATGAATACTGTGCAAACGGAAATATGCTAGGGGAAGAACTAAAAACTGAAATTTTCCAACAATTGGAGAGACTAGAGAAGCACACCACTAAAGAATTTGGAAGTAAGCAGAATCCATTATTACTATCTGTCCGTTCAGGAGCAGTAGTTTCAATGCCTGGAATGATGGATACAATTCTAAATTTGGGATTGAATGATGAGTCGGTTAAAGCTATGGCAGCCTTAACTAACAACGAGCGTTTTGCATACGACAGTTATAGAAGATTTATTCAGATGTATGCAGACGTAGTTTTGGGGATAGCGAAATATAAGTTTGAAAATGTATTGAATAAAATTAAAGAAGAAAATAGCATTACTAATGATACTGAATTAACGGTTGAAAATTTAAGAAAAATAGTAAGTGAATTTAAAAAGATTATTATTAGGGAACGCAAGATAGACTTTCCGCAAGATGTTAAAGAGCAGTTGTTATCATCAATTGAAGCTGTCTTTAAATCTTGGAATAATCCGCGTGCAAAAATTTATAGAGAAATTAATTCCATCCCTGACAACTTAGGAACTGCAGTAAATATTCAGTCGATGGTTTTTGGAAATATGGGGGAAGCATCTGGAACTGGTGTAGCATTTACAAGAAATCCTTCAAGTGGAGAAAAAAAATTGTTTGGTGAATTCTTAATTAATGCACAAGGTGAAGATGTTGTTGCAGGAATTAGAACGCCAAATGAGATAAGTCAACTTAAAGAGATAATGCCAAAGACGTATGATGAATTTATAAAGATTGCAGAGGTATTAGAAGAGCATTACAAAGAAATGCAAGACATTGAATTTACAATAGAAAATAACAAATTATACATTTTACAAACAAGAACAGGAAAAAGAACTACGCAAGCGGCAATAAATATAGCAGTCGACATGGTTGAAGAAGGTCTAATCACCAAAAAAGAAGCGATTTTTAAGGTTGAACCTACACAATTAGATCAGTTGCTTCACCCACGGTTTGATAAAGGAGAACTTGTCAAACACAAGAGAATAACCACTGGCTTAGGTGCTTCGCCAGGTGCTGCTACAGGCAAAGTTTTTTTAAACTCTCAGGATGCTGTAAAAGCATATAAAGAAGGAGAAAAAGTAATATTAGTTAGAGAGGAAACATCACCTGAAGATATAGAAGGAATGTCAGTATCAGAGGGAATTCTAACAGCAAGAGGTGGGACAACTTCGCATGCGGCAGTTGTTGGTAGAGGCATGGGAAAATGTTGTATTGTAGGAGCAGGAGAAATAAAAATTGATGAAAAAAATAAATGCTTTAGAGTTGGGAATACGGTAGTTAAAGAAGGAGAGTATATTTCTCTTGATGGTGAAAAAGGGAATGTGTATAATGGGAAAATTCCAATAACCAAGCCCGAATTAATGGGTAAGTTTCAAATTTTTATGAATTGGGCAGATAGCTTTAGAAAAATGAAAGTAAGAGCAAATGCAGATACTCCAAAAGATGCTAAGCAGGCATTAGACTTTGGAGCAGAAGGAATAGGACTATGCAGAACAGAGCATATGTTTTTTGAATCCAATAGAATTACTACAGTAAGAGAAATGATTGTAGCTCGGGATTTAGAACAACGTATGTTAGCGCTAAGAGAATTATTGCCAATGCAAAGAGAAGACTTCATTAGTATATTCAAGATAATGAAAGAACTGCCAGTAACAGTAAGGCTCTTAGATCCTCCATTACATGAATTTCTACCACAAGAAGAAAAAGAAATAGAGGAATTAGCTAAGAACTTAAATATGACATACGCGAAGTTAAAAGAAGTAGTAAACTTATTGATGGAAGTAAATCCAATGCTAGGACACAGAGGTTGCAGGTTGGCAATAACTTATCCAGAAATATATGAAATGCAAGTAAGAGCAATCATTGAGGCAGCAGTACATGTAAAGAAATATTATAATATCAATGTACAGCCAGAAATTATGGTGCCGTTAGTTGGGGAAACAAAAGAATTTCAAACAATAAAAGCGACAATTATAAATACAGCGAATGAAATTTTTGAAGAAGAAAACTACGAAATTAAGTATTTAATAGGAACAATGATTGAAGTTCCAAGAGCCGCTCTAGTAGCAGATGAAATAGCAAAAGAAGCAGAGTTTTTCTCATTTGGGACAAACGACCTAACACAAATGACATATGGTTTTTCAAGAGATGATGCAGGTGTGTTTATTAAAGAATATATTAACAAGAAGATATTAGAGAACGACCCATTTCAGTCGATAGACCAAAAGGGTGTCGGAAGATTGATGGAAATAGCAGTAGAGTTAGGAAAGAAAGAAAGACCAGATATAAAAATAGGAATCTGTGGGGAGCATGGTGGGGAACCAAAGTCGATAGAGTTTTGCAAAAGTTTAGGGCTAGACTATGTGTCATGTTCGCCGTATAGAGTTATAGTCGCTCGTCTAGCCTCCGCCCAATCAGACGCACGATAGCACTCAAATTGCTGAGTTACACCTTATTGCTCATTTAGTCACGTACATAGTGCGTACGCTCCTTCAATCGCAAAACGGCGTGCCTTGCAATTTAAGCACTATCGTGCGCCAGATTTACGAAGAGCTTTTGATCTTTTTTTTTGTAATCGTTTTGTAAGGAAAATGTAATAGAAAAAATGTTTGTAATTTAAAGGTTTATTATAAATTATATAGAATAATAGATATATCCGAAGGAGAGAGGGTTAACGACAGCTAAAGACTTACTAAACAAACCTACTAAATTATATTGAAATGCCAGTAGTTTTGTGGCACAATATATGAAAAAGGTGATAGTATGGAATACTACAAAATTGGTGAGTTTTCGAAGTTAGTAGGTAAAAGTATTCAAACTTTAAGGTTGTGGGATAGTGAAGGCAAACTTAAACCGGACCATGTATCAGAAGGTGGTCATCGTTATTACTGTAAAGAGCAAATTAATCATGTACTACAAGTTCCTTTTTACAAAAAAGATAAAATAGTAATAGGCTACTGTAGAGTTAGTTCTCATAAGCAAAAAGATGACCTTGAAAGACAAATTGAAAATGTTAAAACGTATATGATAGCAAAAGGTTATCAGTTTGAAATTATCAAAGACATAGGAAGTGGGATTAACTACAATAAAAAAGGATTAAATCAACTGATAGATCTAATAACTAATTCAGAAGTTGATAAGGTGGTAATTTTATATAAGGATAGGCTGACTGGTTACGAGCTTATAGAGAATTTGTGTAATAAGTATGGTGCCACTATTGAAATCATAGATAGCACGCCAAAAACAGATGAGCAAGAGTTAGTTGAGGATATGATACAAATAATTACAGTATTTAGTTGTAGGCTTCAAGGAGGGAGAGCACATAAGGTCAAGAAGATGATTAAGGAGTTGAAAGAAGATGATTCTTGCGAAAAAAGTTAGATTAAAACCTACACTAGAACAAGAAATTCAACTCATAAAATCGGTCGGAACAGCGCGTTGGGTATATAATTGGACGCTTGAAAAGCAAAGAGAAAACTACGAAAGTGGAGAAAGTTTTATAAGTGATAACGATCTAAGAAAAGAACTAACAAAACTAAAACAGAATGAAGAATACGACTGGCTATATGAAGTTTCAAATAACGTAGCCAAACAGGCAATAAAAGATGCATGTATAGCACTAAAAAACTTTTTTGCAGGCAGAGCAGGTTTTCCAAGATTCAAAAGCAAAAGAAAATCAAAACCTTCATTTTACAACGACAATATGAAGTTAAAGAGCAAAGGTAAAAAA
>JAJOKP010000036.1 GCA_021129775.1 Clostridiales bacterium | reverse complement strand
TTTATTGTTATGATATGTACTATAACAAAACTAATTACGAGATAGCTTACAAAGTTTATGAAGAAAAAATAATTTAGTGATAATTCTTATTGGAACTCGCGAAAATTTCTATAATGAATTAAAAAGACATTTGAAGTAATAATAGTAATAATCAACGTGCAAAAGGGTAGATTAAATCACGTAGATTAGATCACAAAGATTTTCCTGATGTGGTAAATCTTATTTTCATCAACCGCAACTATTCCCTAAATATACATTTAAAGAATACTTCAAGATGTTTTATTACAATAAGATTTTGTGATATTGTTCCTAAAATCACTTAGTCTCTCGCCTTTTTTCATGTTCTCATCAAAATCCAAATTATTTATCCACTTATAATGTTCAAATGAATCAATTTGTGATTCTCAAATCAAATTCTCTTTTCCAATCTGCAATTACTTCTAAAGGAGTGCTACATGTTCCAAGATCTTCGTGAATGTCTCCATCAGTTGGGATTTGATGAAAATCTGAACCTCCTGTGCAGATAAGATTATGTTTTTGGGCTAACTCTTCAAAATAAAGTACATCTTTGTCAGAATGACTTGGATAATATGTTTCTATGCCATTAAACTTGTGACTCATTACTATTTTTTCAATTAATTCCCTTTTTTTAATTAAACCAGGATGAGCTAATACTACCTTTCCTTTTGCATCTTTAATTATACCAATCGCTCGTGGAAGACTAAGTTTGTATCTTGGCACGTAAGTTTTACTTCCTTTAACTAAAAATTCTTGAAAAGCTTTTTGAATCGACATTGAATAACCATTCTTTATTAGTATTTTTGCAATATGTGGTCTTCCAATGACGTCAGCTCCTGAGATTTTTTCTACTTCATCGAAATGAATCTTTATTCCTTCTTGATTTAGTAGATATACAATTTTTTTTGCTCTCAAGACTCTCGCTTCTTTTAAATCGGCTAGCATTTTGTTAAGTTGGACTGACTTATGATCAATAAAATACCCCAGTATGTGGATTTCTTCTCCATAATATTCAGAACTCAACTCTATTCCTGGTACTACAAGATAGTCAGCGAAATTAGAAGCATGATTAATCGCCTCATCGATTCCTTCTGTTGTATCATGATCAGTAATCGCAACTCCACTTAATTTTTTTGAAAGACTGTAATCTATTACTTCACTTGGACTAAACTCTCCATCTGATGCGGTTGTATGTACATGCATATCAATTTTTAACATTATCTTGTTTCAATAATAAGCTTTATTGCAGTTTTTTCTTCTCCATTAATCTCTACATCAGTAAAAGCTGGGATGCAGATTAAATCAATTCCACTAGGAGCAACAAAGCCTCGCGCGATTGCTATTGCTTTTATTGCTTGATTTAGAGCTCCCGCACCTACAGCTTGCAATTCTGCATTCCCACGTTCTCTTACAACACCTGCTATCGCCCCTGCTACAGAGTTTGGTTTGGATTTTGCCGATACTTTTAATATTTCCACACTGATGCCCCCTTAGTTGTTTTTGTAATATTTATTAAAAACATAAACACTGTTTAGTAATATATTCTATCAATTTTTCATAACTCCTTCTATTTTCACATAATACTTTATCAAATATTCTTTTCATGATAAATAGTTCCAGAAAAATACACAATTAGCAAAAAGTTAAAACCACTTTCGCGGTTTTAACTTTTGCAATGTTTCATTTTGCATAATCTACAGCTCTTATTTCTCTTATTACATTAATCTTGATTTGCCCTGGATATTCTAACTCAGCTTCTACATTCTTTGATATGTTTCTCGCTAGTAAAACAATATCTTTATCGTTATAGGTTTCTGGTTTTACAATAATCCTTACCTCTCGTCCTGCTTGAATAGCAAACACTCTCTCTACACCTTCAAAATTGTTTGCTATTTTTTCTAGTTTGTCCAATCTCTTGATGTAAGATTCCAATGATTCTCTTCTTGCTCCTGGTCTAGCGGCTGAGATAGCATCTGCTGCAGTTACAAGTATCGCCTCTACAGTTTCTGGTTCGTAATCGCCATGATGTGTGGACATGGCATGAATTACATGTTTTGATTCTCGATATTTTTTCAACAAATCCATTCCTAATTCTACATGAGTACCTTCAATTTCGCAATCTACTGCTTTTCCTATATCGTGCAACAATCCTGCACGTTTTGCAAGCTTAACATCTACTCCTAATTCAGCAGCCATAATACCAGCAAGCGAAGCAACTTCAAGTGAGTGCTTCAATACATTTTGTCCATAGCTCGTTCTATACTTGAGTCGTCCTAAAAGTTTTATTAATTCTGGATGAAGTCCATGAACACCTATATCAAATGTGGCCTGTTCACCTTCTTCTCTAATTGAGTTTTCAACTTCTTTCGTCGCCTTTTCTACCATTTCCTCAATTCTAGTTGGATGAATTCGTCCATCTGCAATTAATTTTTCCAACGCAATTCTAACTATTTCTCGCCTAATAGCATTAAATCCCGACAGAATAACAGCTTCTGGAGTGTCATCAATTATTAGGTCAATTCCTGTTAATGTTTCAATAGTTCTTATATTCCTACCTTCTCTTCCAATAATTCTGCCTTTCATTTCATCATTAGGTAGGTTTACCACTGTGATTGTTGTTTCAGCAACATGATCCGCAGCGCAGCGTTGAATAGAATACGCAATAATTTCTTTCGATTTTTTTTCCGCTTGGTCTTTTGCCGTAGCCACAATGTCTTTAATTATTCTTGCGGATTCATGTTTTATTTCTTTTTCAACATTGTTAAGTAGAATTTGTTTAGCTTCTTCAGAAGATAACTCGGATACTTTTTCAAGTTTTTCAATTTCTTTATCATACATTAAGTCAATTTTCATCTTTTTATCATCGATACTCTTAATTTTTTTTGTAAGTTTATCTTCTTTATTCTCTAAATTGATTGATTTCCTATCTATCATTTCTTCTCTTTGAATTAATCGTCTTTCTGTCCTTTGAATTTCATTTCGCCTGTCTCTATTTTCTCTTTCCACTGCATTACGAAGTTTTAAAGTTTCTTCTTTTGCTTCTAATAAAAGTTCTTTCTTTTTAGTTTCAGCAGTTCTTTTAGCTTCTATAAGAATTTTTTCTGCTAGGTGCTCGGCAGTTTTGATTTTTCTCTCTGCAATGTTTTTTCTAACAAAATAGCCTACAAGGCATCCTGCAATCAATGTACCAGATGAATAAACGATAATTGATGTAATAGTAGTAATACGTGGACACCTCCCTTATTTAATTTTAGTTTTAACTGACATTCAACCATAATTCCACACAAAAAATAGTTTGTTGAATGCCGATTTAAAGCATTATTATCTTAATCATAAAATATTGAGCAACATGTAAACATCCACACGTTTCTGCTACTCTCTGGTACTATTGCACTATTTTTAAAAAGAGCATGTCTGTTTATTTCCACGTTATAGAAAGTAAAGACTTCTCACTTTACAACTTAAATCTAATTGTTAGAACGGATATTATACTCATATAGGATTTGATTAAACTATAATCAACTACAATTTTATACTTATTTTATACTTATGTCAAGTTTGTCAAAATCTAATTTTAAGTTTGTATAACTATATAACATCATTATATAGATTATAAAGCATCATTATAAAAATAAATAAAACTAGCATAATATTTGCGGTCTGAAAAGAGATATTGAATTTTCGGATTTTCTTGATAATTTTATATTCTTTCCTTATACAGAAATAATATATACTGTTGCTATGACAAAATTCATTGAGAATTTTAAGAAGTTACGTAATAAATCAATGTTTGTAGTGATAAAGTCTATAGTGCAAAAAAAAATAAATTTGCTTAGCAAAATAAGCACTAACTACAATTGGTACTAAAGTTATTAGTCCCAATGAAATATTTTCCAATATTATTATTGTGCCAGGAGTTAGTGTTATAGAATTAGCAATCAAAGTTATAATATGTGGTTCTGTGTGGTTCTGTAATGTCTAACTCCATTTCAAAAACTATAGGTGCATCTTCCTTCTTAATAATCATAAGAATCAGATGAAAAGAAGCTAAATATATTTCGTATACTAGCAATAAAAAATACTTAAGTGCTTTAAGTGGTGAAATAAGGCCTGAATTTGTAGTATAAGTAAAGAAAACATTCCTAGATAAGAATGATACTAACAGACATATTAATAGACCAAGCGCAGCATTTTCTACAGTAAAATCTAAACTAAAGAGAAGCCAAAACATATAATGAAGTCCGATTAATATAAATGTCTCATTTTTAATTTCATTCTACAACTCCTCTATATGTTTTGTTCTGATGCAGTTTGTTAGGCTTCGCCCAAGTCATTATATAGTAATGTCTTCATTTTATCAATAATAATAATTATTCTGCTACTACAGAATTATTCAGCATTAGAGTGCAAAGTAAATCCCACTCCAAAGAGACAGTATGAAGTGGAATTTAGTCTTATAAAGTAGAGCTTAACTTTTCAATTGACCAGAGTTATCCAACTATTTTAATATTCCCAAATTTAGTTTTTCCCTTTTCAAGCAAGCCAAGACCAAACATACCATAGGCAAAGGTATCGTCATTACATTCAAGACAAGTTTTGCCGTCTATAGTAATGCTAATCAAACTTCCTTTTGCTTCTGCACGAATCAAGTAGTTTTTATTATTACTCCAAATAAAACTTGCCGAGGCTAATTTTTTCAGCCCAAAATCATTTTTATATATAGCTATCTCATTTTCCCCCGATAATCCTAAATAATATCCTCTCATAATGCCCTGCGCTCTTAGAATCAATTTGTGACTTTCTCCTTCAAAAGCACTAACTACAACTTCAACACTTATATCTTTAGCAAAATAATTGCCACTGTATGAAGAGGTTTCGCTGTCGCATTCACAAATAAGTGAATTATCCTTTAGATACCACTTACCATTATTGTGTGCAAAAGGTGTAACACATAAAAACTCCGTATTTTGTTTTGCAAAATCTATTGTATAATGTGATTTGCCATATGCTCTGAAATTGTCTACAAATACTCTCCCTAAAGCCCTATTTTCTAAGTCACTTTGACTGGATATTTCAATTCCAACTTCATCTACAAAATCTCCATCTGTTTCTGGAATATCGAATTCCATTTTACTCCATTGATTATTCACTAGTTTATGTTCTTGAATGATAACAATTTCTTTTGAACATGATTTCCTAATGTAAGATTTCACTTCTATCTCATTGCCCTCCCACTGCTCTAAAAATATATCTAAAGATACATTCTGTCCAGTATACAATTGTGGAGCAAAAGTAGGTTTATATCTTTCGTCATCGAAATCTTCTCTTCTATAGTACGGCTTATAATAAAGTCTCCCACTGATACCTTTAACTAGTCTATCAAATGTAACTTCTAATGATCTTTTACCAGAGTAAGATTTTACATCTGTGTTTTTGATGAAAAATTTATTCGGATTAGATAATCTAAAATTATGAGTAGAACCTTCTAGTTCGAAATCAAAGAAAAGCTCACCTTCTTTGAAGCTATTCGTCAATACGCGTGGTGCTTCTTCCCCTGCTAGTCTATATCCATGAAGAGCAACTTCTTTTGCATAAGTTGGAATGTCCAATATGTTTAAATATCCAGACACTCCTGATAGTACAACACCATCATTAATAGGTTTTCTATAATGATCTTTTATTCCTTCTAACCCTTGATATACACCAATTATTATACCTACATTACCTGCATTGCAGTCAGTGTCCCAACCACACATTGTAGCTATCTCTACAGTTCTAGAAAGATCTCCTTTACCATAAAGTAATGAAAGAACGCACACGCCAGCGTTCGGTATAATATGACATACTCCTAAATACTTATCATATCCCCAGTTTTCTATTAGGTAATGCATACATTTTCTGAAGTTGTTGGGATTTTCTTCGTAGAATCTAATTACATCTCTTACAATTGATGCATATGTCGAATCTTTGGGTATGGTTTCAAGTCCAGCCTGGATTATTGATATTACTGAATCTGCTTCAAATGCTTTTGAAATACATCCTGTGATAAACCGCGCTCCATAAACACCATTTCCGTCGTGCGAAACACTTGCTGCCTTTTCTCCAAAATCAGCAGCTTTTTTGTAGTCATTAGGTAGTACTAGACCCCAAGTGTCAATAAAAATTTGTCCTCCTATCTGTTCAGCCAAAATTATACCATTCGTTTCTGTAGAACCAGACTTAGGCGCTATAATTCCATTTTTTAAATTTAAGAAAGCGGTATGTTCAGTGCTAATACCTTCTCCACCCCACCAAAACATTCCAACTCCTTCTCTTGTATAATTTAGCCAAGCTTTACCGATATCTTCTGCTGTAATGTCTCTATTTTTAGCATCATCATTTAAGGCTCTTAAGAAATAAACTGGACCATTAACATCGTCGTCTGCTGCAAAATTTTTATAAGGTTTTATATACTCAGTTATATTCCCATATATCTTTTCAATTCTGTCAAAACTCCAGACTGGTGGTTCGACTGGAGCTCCTATTCTGATTCCAATATTCATTCCTAAGAAACCTGCATACACTTTTTCTAAATAGTTATTTGGAATCATATTTATTCCTCCCATATGTCAATCTCCTCAAGATTTCTTGTTCTGTTATATAATTTTTCTAAATCGTGCTTATTTATTTTTTGCGCACATAATTTCAATTTCTCAGATGTTTTATATAAATCAGTCTTGTTCTTTGTGTTGATAGTTTCAATTATCTCTCTTTTAAATACCCGCGAACCGTGAAATGCTCCTAAAATTACTCCTATCATAACACCTATTGAATCAGTATCACGTCCTGAGTTAATTCCATCATTAATTGATTCATAAAAATCCCCATCATTTATCACAATATATCCCAAAGCTATTGGGAGTTCTTCTATTGAGAAAATTCTACTTGGTGTATAATAATTCGACGGTTTTCCCACTTTGTCAATATTCCTGTTTATATCATCCCCCATTGGTGAAAATTCCTTTATTGCTTTATGAAATTCACTAATGACGAAATCTTTATCTTTACTATTATTCTTCAATTTCTTTGCAAGTTCTACAATCGCAATAATAGCAGATTTAGTTCCATCCTTTGCAAATTCAATAGCAGTATCTATTATTTCTTCTATTGTTGCTTTTGTTTCAAATGCTTTTGCCACAGTTGCGGCAAGAACTCCTGCAGCCTCTAAGCCGTAACTACATTGATGTCCCGAAGCAAAACTAATTGCTTCGTTGTATGCAGCGGCAGGATTACATGCATTTATCACTCCTATTGGTGCTATATACATCGCAGCCCCACAGTTTACCATGTTTCCAGTTCCGCCTTCTCTAGGCTCACAGTTTGCAAGGGTATGTCTTACAAATGGAAATTTATCAGGGTAGAATAATCTATCAATAATCAATGCTTCTTTTCCTAATTCAGGAATATATCTAGGTCTAAAAGCTATTTCTTTCATAAATTCACGCGCAAAGTCATATGCATCTATATGTCTACTAAGTCTTGAGTATACATTGATCAACGCTTCTGTCATAAGAGTATCATCTGTATATATTCCATAGCCTCTCATTCTATATAAACGTCTTTCTGGTTCCCAATTCTCTTTATACCACGGTACATTAATAGTCTCTACTCTTCCATATTTCTTTTTTATTTCAGCACTAGTTAACTTTTCAACTGTTGCTCCTAGTGCATCCCCATAGGCAGTTCCAAATACAACTCCTTCGATACGTTCTTTAAAGGAAATCATCTAATCCTCCTATTAGTTCTGACACTAATCATTATACGATTAGTGCCAAATATTTTCTCTATCCTACCCTTACCTTTAAATATATATCAATTGTTTACTGATACTCGGAAAGGACATTGTTACCTTCTTCTTCAATCCTTTTTGCTGCTTCATCAACTGTCAAACGATCGTGGAAGAATTCTACCAACACTGGATTCATTACTCTACTTTGGAACTCAGCAAAACCAGGCGTTAATTGCCATGGTCCCATTTTCAAATGTTCTACTGATGCAGTTGCTATGTCCCAACCATGTTCTTCTGTTTGGAACTCTGGCAATTCAATAGATGATTTTCTCGTTGGGAATAGCCAATCTCCTTGAGCGAGCTTTGCCATGTTTTGAGTGTCTAAAAAGAAATTAATAAACTGCATTGCTTCTTCTTGATGTGGAGCATCTTTTGGTATACTTAAAGTTTGTGTGCTAGCGCCTTGTGCTTGAGTTACTGCTTTTAGAGGCGGTAAAACTCCCCAATTAAAGTCAGCAGGTGCATCCGTAGTCACTCTATGTCTCGCCCATACGCCAATAACAGGAATCATCGCCCATTTACCTTCATAAAATCCTGGAAGCATCTTAGTGCCTGACAAGCCTATTCCATCCAAAGTTGTAGACTTATCTTCGTACAGCATAGCTTTTAAAGTTCTCATTAGATTTTTCTCTGCTTCGCCAACTTCTATAATATGTTTTCCGTCTTCTTCCTTAACAAATCCACCGCCGAAACCAAGTGAAAGATTAAGCATCATCCCAGCGGGTTTTCGCAAACCAAAGCCTGCTCCCCACTGATCAATTTTACCATCATTATCTTTGTCTACAGTCAGTTCTTTCGCTACCTCTCTCATTTCATCCCATGTCCATGGATCTTCAATAGTTGGTGGTGTAATATTTGCTTCTTCAAAGATATCTTTATTATACAAAGTAATTCTTGACTCCCATAAAAAAGGAATGCCATAAATCTTTTCGTCAGGAAGCCTGACAGAAGTCCATGCTCCCTCAAAAACATCGTTTTTCATTTCGTCAGTTATCAACGGGGTAAGGTCAGCAAGAAAATCACGACCCGCAAAATCTACAATTGGTGTTGAGTAATAATGGAATATACTCGGCACATTACCAACTGCGAAAGATGTAATCATAAAATCATGGATTGAGCCCCAATCACCTTGAACATACTTAACTTGAATATTAGGATTCTTTTCGTTCCACGTGTTAATAATATCTTTTTTTGCTTCTATAACCTCTTCTTGCCAAGCTAAGCTGAGATAGGTCAATTCAATTACCTCTACCTCTTCTTCTACTTCTTCTTCTTTTTCTCCATCTGCTTTTTCTACCACTGCAGGCTCTTCTTCAACAGGGGCACAGCCAATCAACGAAAAAAATGATGTAAATATTAGCATTAAAACCAACAATAAAATTTTACTACGCATTTTAATCCTCCTCTTTGTATTGATGTTTACTTTTACGTTTACAAACAACCAAAACCAAGTAATTAGTTTTGCAGAATACAAATCTTTTACATTGAAATCATACAAAATATTTTGCTTCTACATCTACGCACCTCCTTTACTTGATATCTATAAATTTTTTTAAGCAATCTGTCATTTAGCACACCAGTCTTAGTTGATTACAAGGACTAATTCTTTATCATTTAACAGAACCACTAAGCAAACCTGATGTTAGCCATTTTTGCAAGAAGCCAAATAAAACTAAAGCAGGAATTGTTGCGATAAAAGATGCTGCAGCCAAAGGACCTAGACGAGCTACTCCTTCTCTGCCAACAAGCCTAGCTAACATAACAGGCAAAGTTACCAGCTCGGGCTCTCGCAATAAAACTAAGGCAAAGAAAAATTCATTCCAAGCTGAAACGAAAGCAAATAGTGCTGTTGCAGCTATTCCCGGTAAAAGTAGTGGTAACACGATTGCCATGATGGTTTGCGTGCGCGTTGCGCCATCAATTGCCGCTGCATCTTCTAATTCTTGAGGAATTGCTTTAATATAGCTTTGAAGCATCAATAAGACAAAAGGTAATGTCCACACCATATAAACTAGAGCAAGACCAAAATGTGAGTTTGTAAGCCCTAACCTTATTAATATCATAAGAAGTGCAATCATTATTAGTATTGTAGGGAAAAGTTGTGACACTAGCACCCAGCCAATAACATATTTGTTTATTCGTGTTGAGTACCTACCAAGTGCATATGCTGCAGGGATTGCAAGGGCAATTACACCAACAGTTGCCATTGCTCCGACCTTAATGCTATTTAATATACTTTGTATCATCTTCGGTCCAGAAAAGACCGTAGCATAATGTTCTAAAATTACAGTTTCCGGTATAAAACTTGGTTCCAATCGCGTGAGCTCAGCCTCTGGTCTCACAGATACAGAAAGCATCCATAAAAGTGGAAACACTAAGAAAATTATGTAAGTGGCTATTGCAAGATACGAAGGAATGAGTGTAACAATTTTATTAAATTTAGTTTTTTTCATTATTTTTCACCTTCTCTTTAGTTAAGCTCTCTCTTTCATCTGTTGACGAACGTACGTAAACATAATAACACCTATTATAATTACCATAACATTACCTAAAGCAGCTGCATATCCCATATTGCCAAATTTAAAACCTTCCTCGTAGGCAAAAAGCATCGGTACACGAGTTGTTCCTGCTGGTCCGCCTCCAGTTAGGACAAATATGAGTCCAAAAGCGTTGAAATTCCACATAAACAAGAGTGCACTAATAGCAACAGTAATCGGTTTTATCAGCGGCAAGGTTATGTGTCGAAACTTATCCCACTTGTTTCCGCCATCAATACTCGCGGCCTCATATAATTCTGGTGGTATTAGCTGTAGCCCTGCAAGTAAGGCTACAGTGGCTTGAGGCAATCCCCCCCAGATTCCAACCACAATAACAGCAGGAATTGTGTGTTCGAAACAGTGTAACCAGTTAATTGGATTTTCGATTAATCCAATTCGCATAAAAATATGATTAACCGCACCCACGTGAGGATGATACATAAATCTCCACATGATCCCTCGTATAACAGGGGGCATAGCCCATGGAACAAGCATAAAAACTCTAGTCCATGCCGTAAAAGCAATTTTTTTGTTTAGTAGCAAAGCTAAACCAAAACCTAATACTATTTGTGAAACTGTAACAGAAATAGTCCATAAAAAACCGAAACGAAACGATTGATGAAATAGACTGTCGTTTAGCATAATTCTATAATTCTCTAACCAGTTAAAAGAAATCTCCGAACCCAACACATGATCTGTGAATCCAGCATAAATTCCCCTAACAATAGGCATGAGCGATAAAAAAATAACAGGAATCATTGCAAACGGTAAAAGCTTTAGTTGTTCTATTTCTTTTTTTGTAACTAGTGTATTTTTTAGCATTTATTCTCCCTCCGGTAAATCTTACTAGATGTGAGTTTTGCCCCTTAAAATGATATTTTTAAGATTCTAAACTAGAACTCTATCATAGCATCGTCAACCTTTTTTGCATTGCAATTTTGTTTGTTGATCAAAATTGTTAGTTTCATGTAATTGCATATACTCATTAAACTCTTCAAATAGCGGAATCCCTTCTTGAGCCCCTAATTTCGTTACAGCTAACGCGCCAGCTATACATGATTTATAAAGAGCTTCTTTCAATGAGTTTCCTACAGCTAGAAATACAGCAAGAGCTCCATTAAATGTATCGCCTGCTCCTGTTGTATCAACAACTTCAACTTTTACAGATGGAATCCTACATATTTTTTTCCCATCATAATATTTAACTCCTTTTTCCCCTTCTGTAATTATTAATTTGTTAGGATATTTTCTCATCCAATATTCCGCTGATTTATCGCTACCGAAAACTATATTGCACTCATGCTCATTCGGCGTTATAAACGTCGTTTTCTCTAATATTTTTTCTGATAGTTTGCTTGCAGGAGCAGGATTTAAAATGACTTGTTTATTATTACTCCATAAAAAATCCACTACCCATTCAACTGTTTCTAACGGAATTTCTAATTGCAATAAAACCATGTCACTCTCAAGTAGAAGCTCTCTATATTTTTGTACATATTCGACGTCCGTTGCATTGTTTGCTCCTGGAACGACAATTATAGAATTATCGTTTGGATAAACTTCAATAACTGCTGTTCCCGTGGGCAGATTATTGTTTTTGTTAATGTTATTCACATTAATACTACTAGATTCCAAATTCTCTATAACCGAGTTCGCAAAAGCATCAACCCCAACTGAACCAAGCATTGTACAGTTCCCACCTAATCTAGCAGCAGCTACGCACTGGTTTGCGCCTTTTCCCCCTTGAAAAATCTGAAAACCTTTTCCTAGTAGGGTTTCTCCCACAAGAGGTTTTCTATCTACTTCTACTACTAAATCTACATTCATACTACCAATTACTACTATATTCTTCATATTCACACACCCCCTTATCAAATTTCTAAATTCATAAGTGGTGCATGTTGTTGTGCACCATAAACATCTCTATCCCCAATTGTTCCAGAAGATATTTTCCTAGCAATAGTAATTTTAATCCCTTTTGCAGATTCAAAAAAAACAATGTTTTCTATATCTAGTTTTGAAACTTTATAAATTTTTGCAATCGTGTCTTTATTGATAATTCCAGATTCTTTAACTTTTATGTATTCTCTTTCTGTGTCAAAAATAATGTCAAAAGTTATTTGAAATGGTCCTGAATTTTTACTTCTCAAAATTTTAGCTATTTCGTAGAGTTTAATCATTTTTGCCTCCCATTGAATATTCAATCTTAAAAGGCGCTAACCCATTTTTTACTTCCATCAAATGATAAATTGAAAATTCATACACCGCTCCAAAAATTACGTCACTTGGTGCTTGGGGAAAAGCTAAGTTTCCAGCTGTCGATTTTCTCCCTTTATATCCGAAATGAAGAAGTGTAGATCTTAATGAAGCACATATTATATTAGCTAGTTCTTGAGTCGTAGCACAGACATCAAACATTAAACCTACTTCATGCCCCTGAAACTCTTTAAATTCACAAGTACCCAGAACTCCATTGATGCCGTAGTTAATAAAATTAATCTGATAATCATCAGCGGGAATTTCAGAGAAGTAATTCCTAACTTCTTTTTCTGCCATTTCTTCAATTTCTTCTAACTTAGCAATCATCAATGGATCTCTAATTCCAGCTATTACGAAGGTTTTGAATCCAACCCTTTTCGCTCCTTCAATTTTTATGTAGTACTTATTTGTATGCTCAATTCTACTATTTTTGATTTCAACAGTATTTTCTGTGATTTGACTAAACGTATTGTTTTCTAAATTTAATACAGTTCCAGGTCCTTTTAGTAAATAAGGATGATCTTTCTCATAGAAAGTATGTGCTGCCACACTAGTTTTCAAGCATTTTCTATCACTAGACAGTGGTTTGACTATTATTGAATCCTTAGTAATTATGCCTAAGATACAATCCTTTGTAGTTCCTGGATCAGCGCATAATGCTCCACATTCTAAAATTTTTCCTAAATGATATGCCAATCCTTCATCAAACCCTTTGAATATGCACATTCCTGCAAATGGTGCTGGATCGTATGCTCTACCGCAAACTATAATGTCTGGCGCTTCTTTTAGTGCTTCTACGATTGGTTCATGACCCATTTGAGCAACAATGGCAGTAGTGTCATCAACATCATTTATAGTCAACTGTTTTATGTTGCTTGTTAGTGGCTCAATTTTATTTTCTCTCAATGCTTCTTTAATCTCTGCCTTTTCAAAATCAGAATATATTGAAGCTATTTTAGCTACAATATTCTTCTCTATTAATATTTCATTTATTATTTCTAACGTCCATAAAACTTGTTCCTTAGTTCCAGTTCCACCTGCAGATCCTATTATCACAGGGATTCCTAATTTTTTTCCTTCAACAATCATTGGTGTGAGATCTTTTTTAACTGCTAATTTACTAACTATACTAATTCCAGCTCCCAATTTATGTGGACCTGCATCTGTAGAGCCAGCATCAACTATAATCGCATCTGGTTTTTCTTTAATTCCATTCATAAATGATTCAATTGGATACCCATATCCCAACATTCCACATGGTGCAATAATTTTTAAGATTTTACTCAAGGGATCCTCCTTTATAGACTACAAATATTTTGTTCAATCTCCTCTGCATCAATAATCTTTCTCATATTGTTCATATGAGTCATAATTGCATTTTTTGCACCTTCTCTATCTCTATCTTTAATTGCTTTTATAATTATAGTATGTTCTTCAATAACCTCTCCTCTTCTTTTAGGTAGTTTGTAATTGTTTTCAGCTATTTCGCGAATCATATCATAATATAATGCAATAAAATTAATTAATAAAACATTTTTAGAAAGTTCCGCAAGATTCAAGTGAAAGTCCTGGTCTGATGACTTAGATACCTCAGCATCATTTAATTTTTTTTCCAGATTCAGAATTTCTTCATCGGTAGCTCTTTCAATAGCAAGTTCTGCCACTTTTTGTTCTAGGGAGGTTCTCATTTCGATTAAATCTCTATAAGATGCTTTTTTAAACATCGCAATTATTGGTTTATCGAAAGTTTTTGGATCTCCCAAATCTCTTATGAATGTTCCTTCTCTAGGTTTTCTTCTAATATATCCTTGAACCTGTAAAGTGTTTAAAGCCTCACGAAGCACACCTCTACTTACACCTAATTTCTCAACAAACAAGGTCTCTGGTGGCAACTTTTCACCTGGTTTCAACTTTCCTGCCTCAATCAAATTTGTAATTTCTCTGACTACTCGGTCAGACAATCTTTCGTTTTTGATGGTATTAAACTTCATTCTTCTCGCTCCCTCTAGTACAATTGTTTAATCGTATAATTGTCTAACAATTCTACTTGTATTTTATCACGTATATTTATTTTGTCAATATATATTTTTTAAAAAAAACTACAACTATTAAAACCATAACTAATCAATTCCTAATTAGTTATGGTTTTAATAACTTATATCTTGTATCGAAAAACAACTTGTTTTAGTGAATCACTTCTACTTCCCTTTTTTTGTCTCGTTTTTTACTTTTGCTTTTACTTCTTCTGGCGTATTTGATGGCAACTTAAAATGCTCTCTAATTTTTGTTTCTACCTCTTGAAAAATATCTGGATTTTCTTCAAAGAAAATTTTTGAATTTTCACGACCTTGCCCTAGTCTGTGTTCCCCATAACTGAACCAAGCACCTGCTTTTTTCACTATTTCTATTTCAACAGCTGCATCTAAAACGTCTCCAGTTTTTGAAATTCCTTTCCCATACATAATATCAAATTCTGCTTTTTTAAATGGGGGTGCAACTTTATTTTTTACAACTTTCACTCTTGTTCTATTTCCTTTAATATCATTACCATTCTTTATAGTATCAATTTTTCTAACATCTAACCTTACAGATGCATAGAACTTAAGAGCCCTACCTCCTGAAGTTGTTTCAGGATTACCAAACATAACTCCAATTTTCTCACGTAATTGGTTAATGAAAACAACAGTTGTCCTTGACTTGCTAATAGCACCTGCCAATTTCCTTAGTGCCTGTGACATTAGGCGAGCTTGAAGTCCAACATGTGAATCCCCCATTTCTCCGTTTATTTCGGCTTTAGGCACTAATGCAGCTACTGAATCAATAACTACTATGTCCATTGCCCCACTACGTACAAGTGCTTCTGTTATTTCTAAAGCTTGCTCACCAGTATCTGGTTGAGACACTATTAAATTTTCAGTATCCACTCCTAAATTTCTTGCATAAAGGGGGTCTAATGCGTGCTCTGCATCTATAAAGGCAGCATCTCCAGCGTTCTTTTGAGCTTCTGCAATTATATGTAGGGAAACAGTAGTTTTTCCTGATGATTCAGGACCAAAAATCTCTACTATTCTTCCTCTAGGAACCCCTCCTATTCCTAGTGCAATGTCAAGCTGAATAGAACCAGTAGAGGTCGCATCAATACTAAGCTTTGAATCCTCCCCTAATTTCATTATAGAACCTTTACCAAATTGTTTTTTTATTTGATTTAATGCCATTTCTAATGCTTTTGCTTTTTCTATCACTTTTATTTACCTACCTTTCTTAATAATTTTTCGCGAACTAATGTTCTTGAATGAATTATACACCATATATCTATATTGGTCAATTACTTTTTTGAATTTTTGTTTTTAGTATTTTATCTGTGACTCAGCAAAGAACTTCTACCAACCTCTCTCAATCTCAATGTCATCTATAACGTTTTGACCTAGATGATACCAAAACACTTCTCCACGGTTGACACCATGCCCCAGTAAATCTAATTTTGTAGGCATGTTTTTTCCATATATGCTTCCTGTTCCTTCTCCCCAGCCTTCTGCATATTTAGTATAGTGATACTCTAGTCCATTTGCTTTTCTAGCAATAATGTCAACTACGACTAGTAATCTGTAGTCAAAATGATTACGACTAACTAAATCTAATTTTTCTGCTCTTTTAACTACTCTTGTTTCTGGCGGAAGATATAGTATGAACCTCCATGTGTTTTT
>JAJOKP010000107.1 GCA_021129775.1 Clostridiales bacterium | reverse complement strand
GATGGAGTAATATTATTTTGCACTTTTTTGTAGTGGTTACATCTGAACTGTAACCCTACAGGTGGTAAATCGCAGGAAAAAACTTGCAACCAAGAAAGATAAATGCTATATTTAGTTGTGTTGACAAAAAAACTGCATTGTTAAATAAAAAACTCTGCGCTATTAGTAGGCAAGTATAGTTTTTATTGAAGCTTTGTCAGGCATTCATGCGGTTGCCCGCCTGATGCTAAATACTGGAGGGGCTGCGAGGTGATTCTGGAGAGCCATTAAGAGAGCGGACGCCTTTTCTAACCAAGTCGTTCCAAAAATCAAAAAAGAAAGAAGGTTTTGACATGTTGAAATTGTTGCCTTACCTCCCCTTTTATTTCCTTCTTATGGCTATCTATTGGATTATAAAGGGCAGTAGAATGATAATCCGACCAGAAACAGTAGCCAAAAAAATTTCTAAAATAAAAAGACGTGAACCAACTAAAAAACAAATTTCTCGGACACGAGTGCGCGGTATAATTTATGTATTAGTCGCAATTTTACTGGCTGTAACTCTTAGAATCGATTTTAGATTCTTGAATAGTCCAAAACTGGCTTCCCAATTAGAAAACCGAAACTCTCATGAAGTATATACAAATGCTATAGAAGATTTCCTAAGCAAAAATATGATTCCTGGTATGGTTTTGGGAGTTGTCGACAAGAATGGTTCTCACCTTTTTACTTATGGATATCAATGTTTAAGCAAGAACCAAAAGGTTACTGGCGATACTATTTTTGAAATAGGATCAATAAGCAAGGTTTTTACTGGGCTAATGTTGGCAGAAGCCGTTAATTCTGGCTCTGTAAGTTTAGAGGATTCCGTTAGTTCTTTTCTAAACATAGAAACAAAAAATCAAGACATCTATAACAAGACAACCTTAAAAAACCTTGTAACCCATACATCTGGGCTCCCTAGAGTTCCTAAAAATTTGCTTTTTACAGCTGATACTATTTTGTCAAGCTTTTTTGGAAGCAATCCATATCGAACATTGACAGAGGATAGACTACTATCTAATCTAAATCAAGCTGCAACTCAAAAAAGCGTTGGTACCGATTGGGAATACTCTAATTATGGATTTAGTTTGCTAGGAGTAATTCTTTCTAGTGCACAAGGGCTAAGTTATGAGGAATTTTTAAATAGTGCTGTTACAGAACCTCTGGAAATGAAGAGCACCACAATTAGTCTTTCTCAGGAACAAAAAGAGCGTTTTGCTTCTCCTTACCGCGGATATCTTCGACTTAAGAGTTTCAATATCGGAATGCAAAGCGCACCTTGGCAATTTAATGATGCTGTAGCTGGTGCTGGCGGAATTCTCTCAACGGGCGAAGACATGCTTAAGTTTCTTGAAGCATGCATTGCTAATGAATTAGATTTCATCTCAATTTCTAAACAACCTCTTTTTCAGATTAATGATGAACTCAAAATGGGAATGGGATGGATAATAGATTCAAATTCCATTAATAACCAAACTGCAATCTGGCACAATGGACAAACTGGCGGTTTCAACAGCTATATTGCCTTTTTTCCAAACAAATCAACTGGAGTTTTTGTAATCGCAAATACAAATGTAAATATACAGCCTCTCGGAGAAGAAATTTTGTCTTTAACTCTTTTAGACGAAAACTGAAAAGTTAGGAAGAAATAAAATAATGCTAAGAAGAGACAGGGGACGGTTCTCTGTCTGACCCTGCTCCTTTTATATATGTTATAAACAATAATTATTAGCTCTCCGTTAAAAATTTTGCTTTCATACGTACATTTTTCTTGTTTTTACTTTCATACAAAACTTCTTCAGACAAAGAACCGTCCCCTGTCTGAACCTTATCAGGCTAGCATCCTACAAAGAAAACAATTCCATCTGCTCCTGCTCCCCTTCTTCTAGTCTTAAAATGCTTATAGGGTTCTTGTCTTTTAAAAATGCGTAGTTGATATGCGTGTCTTTCGTCATAATTTGTACGTTTTTATCTACAGATGTTCTTAGTTTGCAACTGTACACAATTGGGAAGTAATCGCTTATGAATTTTCCTTCTACATGTGCCGTAAAAGCAATTAATTGAAATCCCAGCTGTTCTGCAATAAGAAATATAGGGTCTAGAACATGACCACTTGATGCTTTCCCAAATGGATTATCTAACAAAACCGTTCTGTTTCTTTTGCTTTTATTAACATCTACATGCCTTTTTTCTGCTAAATAATTCTGAAGCCCTAAAAACAAAGTCATATTCTTACTCCACTTTTCACCAGCGGACCATTTTGCTGCGTAACTCCAATCTGTTGGCGAGCTACTAATCATGCAATCATTTGTCACCTTGCGACATTTGACTTTTATCTCTTTGCCACGAAATATTTTCATTAAAAGATTTTTAGTCGATAACCACTCTTTAATATCTTTTTTCACTTTTTGAATATCTTCAGCGCCTTCTATTTTGTATTGGTCAGATTTAAGTCTATCCGTCATCCAAAGTAAATGTTCTCTCACTATTTTCTTTGCATCTACTTCATCCCATTCTGGTATTTTTATTAAGAATATCTCTTTAGTGACGTCTTTAAGTTTAACTCTAGTTTTCTTCTGAATAATGCTCATTTCTTGAATGATTTTTTTCACATACATGTATAGCCTATCAATTAATTTGTTAATTTCTTTATCATGTTGCATTAAGTCGTATTCTGCAATTTCTACTGTCTTTGCAATATGTTGCTTTAATTTTTTTTGCCATTCAACAATTTCTTCGTAATCTTCCCGGTTATCGAGTGCTGATATTGTCATGTTGCGAAGTTTAATATCGCTAATACTAGCGCTGCAAAACTCCTTAAACTTGTTCTTATTCTTATCTTTCGCATTTCCCTTCTCTTCAAGTTCATTTTTAATGATATCTGCCTTTTCATGTAAAACACGAACTACTTCTAACCTATTATAGATATAGTCGCAAGTAATGGCTTCACTTATACCTACAGAATCAATTGCTTCTATCAAATATTTATGCCTAATGTTTTGTTTTTGCATTTCTATAATTACGTTGTCAATTTTGCTCTTTTCGTTATTAAGGCTTCTAAGCTTTTTACTATGTTCTTTTTTTTCATCTTTTAAATAGTTTCTTTCATCTTCAACTTCGGATTTAACTACATCAAGCCCTATATCAAATATTATCACTCTTTCAAATGTAGTTATATGAGTATTAACTAGAGAGTTTATAGCTCCCTCTTGCTTATCCATGGTAGCTTTAATTTCTTCTTGCCTGTTTTTCATTATCTTACCTTTGCGCTCATAGTCGGTATGTTGTGTTTTAAGACTCCTTATTTGCTCTTTCCCATCAATAGGGAAAAAATAATCTTCTTCACTAAATTCTACCTTAATACTCTCTTTCAAAAACGCAATATCTTCACTTAAATCTTTTAGTCTTTCTTTATTGTCATTTATTTGCCTCTCTAAATCTTCTCTTTTAGCTAAATTTGCTCCTATAATATCTTTAAGCGACTGAATTTGCTCTTTTAGTACAGATATTGTTTCTGAATTCTCTACACTCCCAAGATTTTGCACTTCTTTAAAAGATGGGTCATATTTTAACAAGTTTTGATCTGAACTCAGTCGGTACTCTTCTTCTCTTAAGTCTGTTTTCTTCTCAGCCTGCTCCTGTAGTATTTTAGTTTCTTCTCTTAGCTCTTTCTTAATCACCTTTATGTCGTCTTCTTTATGAAAAATATCTTTCTTTAACTCTCTTATTTCTTCTCTAACTTCAAAATAACGTACTACTAGTTTTAAATTGCTTTCTAAAAAAGTCGCTTCTTCTAAAATACTATCCGATTTGCTTCTAATTTCAGCTATTTCATTTTTTCTTTCTCTAGTTCTATTAACACAATTTACAATTTGTTCTTTAATTTCTGCGCTAGTGCTTATATAATCTTTTAGTTCATCTGCGTGTTTCATATAATCTTCATACGGATACTGCAAGAGGAAGCTTTCAAGTTTATTTTGTATTTTTTCAATATTGCTAATTTGTTTCTCGTATACAATTCTCTCATCTGTAAAATCCTTCAGCCTCGCTTGAATATCCGTTTTCCAATTTGAAAACTCGTCTGTATGAATGTTATCTTGCCACGTTTTTGGTATGATACAATTGTTTTTATCAAATGTATAGTCGTTATCTTTAATATTTTTTACATCTTCATCAGTTATAATAAACAAAGGATGTAATAGTTTCTTTGCTTCTCTATCAATTTTTTTCATCAAACTCTCTTTTTCGCTCTCTAACACAACAACTGAAACCGCCCAATAAGGATAGCGCTCAAACATTAAATTTGAGCCTTCATCATCAAAATGATCACCTAAGTACTTCGTCCCTTGTCTTAGTAGTCCAAATTGCTCCTTCCACCCATCTACCATGTTCATAAATTCAGGATCAGCCATATAGAATTCGTTGTCCTTATATAAACTATTTTCGTAATTGGACTTAGCCTCTTGAAGCAACATATGCTCTTTTCTATTCGTTAGTGAAGCATATTCATCTTCTAACTCTCCTGTTACTAAGCGAGCATTTCGGTAAACCTTATTTCCAGGCATTATCTTTCCAGTTATTTCTGAATATAATTCGCATAGCTTTTTTTCTTCTAATTCAATAGTTGTTAACATCATTTCTACTGTTTTTTGATTTACAGCATTCTCTTCTTTTTCTATTGTAAGTCTGTTTTTCATTTCACCAAGCTCTTCAATTTCACTACTCTTTTCTTCAATAGCATTGTCATTTTGCAGTTTTTCCAATGTCAAATCTTCTAACTTTTTCTTCCATTTTGCTCGTTCAATTGTCACATCGCTTTCTTTACTCCAGCCAATAAAACTGTTCTCTATTTTAACGAACTCTTTCTCTAAATACTGACATTTGCCGTCAGCAACGTCTTTTAATTTTAATGCTTCTTCCTTTTTACTCTCTAATTCTGCGATTTTATCTTTAACTGACGTAATTTGAGCATCAATAAATTGTTGTTCTCTTTTGCATCTTATAATCTTATCTTCAAATTTATCTATTTCTTTATTAAAAGCATATGCTAGCATCTCTTTTTTGCATTCCACGTCTTCAATATATTTCTGATAATCTCCATCACTATCAAGAGCAGTTAGTTTTTCATTCAAAGAATTATTCTTGCCAATATAATCTTTCTCTTGTTTTAATTTTTCTGCCAATTCCAGTTGATTAATTCTCGCCATTTTATCCGCTATTTCTTTTTCAATCTTTGTAAGCTCAGCTTTTACATCTGTATGTTTCTCTTTAATAATTTCATATTCATTCTTTTTGAGTGCAATTTCTAACGACTTTTCTTTATTTTTTAAGTCTATTTCCCTAGTATCTAATTCCCCTTTTTTATCTTCAAGCTTTATCAATTTATCTTGCATTTCTATTAATTCATTTTCTGCATACTGAAATACGCCTTTTAACACACTTCGTTCATGGTCATATATTTTGGACACTTCGTAATAGTTCTTAAACATATCTACATAGTAATCAATTTTACTTTTAATTTCTTTATTTTGTCTTATTGTCTCATTTAATATTTTATGTTGCTTTAAATGTTGTCTGTGACTTTCAAAAGTTTCAGAAAAAAGGTCTGCATTCTCTCCCTCAATCCCTTCTTCAATCGTTGGTAGTAACAAATTATTTACAAGTTGTGAAGTTGTAGAGCATTTATTGAAAAACTCATCTACACCGCCTTCTGCTGCGTTAATTTTAGAAATATTCATCCATTCTTTATATGAGATATTGTAATTCGTCTCCAGATAGTTATAATACTCTTTTAAGCTATCAAATACTTGCCCATGTATGCTTGTATTCTTCCTCTGTAGATAATAATCATTCATCTCGCTATGCGATGCAGGGCGCATTTCGCCACTCTTTGATTTAAGCGAAAAAGGAATTCGCTCAATAGAACTTACGTCATCAAGCCCATATTCATTAATAAATTTACGTGTTTTCAATTCTCCGTTTTTCACAAACAGAGTTATTGCTGTTACCATATATTTTTTAGGATTTTCATTAATAATCCATTCAATTGCAATATGTGCTGCATTAGAATCTAACATTAGTGTTTCTCTAATTTTTCTATTAGCATGCTTAAATCCTGGTAATATTGCTTGAATTACCATTTGTACAAGTACTGTTTTCCCTCCGCCATTCTCTAGTAAGAACACTGTGTTATTTCCTTCTAACACAAATAATTCATCATTATAGCGCTTTTGTCCGCCTTCGTACACTATGTTGGTCAACCTGATTTTAGAAATTACTGGCATATCTTCGCCTCCTCCTTATATATTAGCTCCAGTATTCCACGGTTATATTCAGAATCCATATAATATTTGCTTACAATGTCTTTTGACTTCTCTGTTAGTTCTAATTCCATTTCCCCAAGGCTGCCAGCTAAGTCTTGCTCAAGCAAAAAACCTCTAACTTTATTCATAAAGCTTAGTCTGCTCTTTGTTGCTCCAACTTGCCTACTAGTTTGTTCGTTAGTATCGTCCATTGACTCCCATTTATCAATTATCATCTTCCAATTATAATTACTATCTTTTTGCATAAACGTCAGCACTTCATCCTCATGTGCTGAAAGCGTTCTAATTCTGTCATTCATTATCTCTAGCCATTTATCCATTGATACAAAACTATTCACTGGCTCGGTAGTGCTATAGCTGTCGTAAAAAATTCCGTAAAATATAATAATGGCAAAATACATCAAATATATATCAGAAACTGGGGTGCTCTGTGTAAAAAATTCTTTTTTTAATCTCTCATTTGATATATGAAAAGGCGATACCATTACAATTGGGAGCATTAATAAACGCTCTTCACCTGTTACAATGATGGTGCAGTTTACTTCGTTTGAAAATAAATCAACTAGCCCCCGCACATTATCATCAACCATATAAGAGTCAAATTCTATTAAATTGCATTCTCCCTGAACTGCTAATTGACTAAATATTTTAAATGCATCCATTACAGATGTTTCGCTATAGTTCATATAACTCCTCCAGTTTCATTTCCATATTGCTAATTGAAAATCGCTCATCAATGTAAACAATATCGTTTCTTTCGGTTACTGTCATTGTCCTGTATCCATCTCTTACTAAATTAATCACTCCAACTAATGTGCTATGTGTTTGGTCTTTGTCTTGCAAAGAAATGTCTATAGGGCAAAGCTGATGGAGTACTATCCAGAAATCATAAAAATATCTCGAATTAAGCATATCCCCATCTTCTGCTTTTTTCATTTCTCTAACTAGTTCACTAATAAGAATTGTATTATCTTCTGATAAATGTTTTAAGCATACGCTCATTATTGACTCGAAAATCTTCTCCGTACGTCTTAACTCTTTTTCTTCTTCTTGTTCTGATAATGTTACAAATCCCATATTCACTTCATCGTCATTTTTATTTAGAACTCTCTGGGGCATGAATACAGATAAGGGCGACCAAATCTCTGCTTTCTCCAGCATAAAAAAAGGCTTGGCTAGTAGCTTTATTTGTTCAAGATTTAATGGCTCAGTCACAGCTTTACTTGCTAATTCATTATTAAAGTTAAATGATTCTACACCAACGTAGTAGAAAGCATCCTTTGCCGCTTTTAATGTGCTAGTTTGAATTTTTATGCTTTCATGTAGTAGTCCATTATGCTCAACATGAACAAGTTCAAGCTCTTTACTAACTTTTAGAGCACTATTATATATTTTTTCGTCTTTTTCATTAATGACGTCATATTTCATGTTTTTCACTGCATTATCAACAAATCCTCGTAGTTCTTCAAATTCTCTTCCTTCTCGCACAAGCCTAGCATGTATATCTTCAATCAGCTCTTTATATCTTTTAAATACCTTGTCCGAAATAACATTTCTACTTACTTCATTTTTGATCCTAATGATTCTGTCCTTTAGAGTTGCAACATTAATGTTCATCTCATCTATTTGCCTTAGTGCGTTAACGAATTCTCCTTTTTCTAATTGCTTTCTGAGAAGCATTTGATTTATTGATAACTGATACTCGCTAAAATACTCGCGCGTTGAAAATATGAGTTCAAGACCGTCTTCATCTAATTCATAGTATTGTTTATTTACTACAATGTCAGATTTCCCAGCTTTTAATATAGAAAAGAATACCGTCTCTTCTCTGCCATTCTCCCAGTCGTAAAATGTTTTAGTAAGCCGTTTCCCGCTTTGTGGCCTAAATGCGCGAATGATTTCAGTTGCTACTTTGTCGTATCCTTGCTTGTCCAAAGAAATTCGTTCGTGGGTCATTTGGTTTAGAAAATTAGAAAGTTCATCTACTCCAGTTTCTCGTTTTCTTAAGAGTTTATTCTCAAAGAAAAATAGTAAAGTTAATAGTCCTAAATCATACATATCTATTTTTCTGTTGTTATTATCTTTGGTATTTTTATTTTGCAAGGACATTAATGGTTCATACAAAGCAAGCCTACGCATTCGCTCCCCATAGTTGTTTAGTAAAGCACTCATGCTAAGATCCATCTATACTCCTCCAAACTCGTTTTAGTGCCTCTACCTTTAGTGCTTCTTGTGGTATATACATTCCTGTATCTAAAATACTGATTATATCTTCTTTCATTATATTATTTGCTTTTAAATTTAGCAAGAAATTATCTCTAGCTTCTTTACCTGGAGTTTGTTTTTCTTTTCCTTTGCTTCTTGGTGATTTGAGGAGTTCTACGTAGAATTCGCTCGCTATACAAGCTTCATTATTTTTCTGCAATAAATCCCAGATTTTTATTCCTTCATAATCTAGGTCGCCAAAATAGTAAAACTTATGTAATTTATCTTTGAAAGGAAATTGTTTTTTAAAGTCATTAATGCAAGATATTATTCGCCAACCAGCTCCGTATATAAGTGTAGAAAAGTCTGTTTCCTTTAGGATTTCAAGAAGCAAGTAATAGATAGATTTGTTTTCTACTATTAAATGTTTATATTCATCATATTGATTGTATTTTTCATTTATCGCAAACATTGCAGGTTCAAAGTTGCTAGTTATTTTCATTTCATCTTTAAGATTCACTCTTTTTAGTACTCTTAGTCCATTTTTTTGACTTAACCACTTTTCGTCAGAACTAATTTGATACGACCTCTCTTCAACGGTTGAATTATTATCAGGTATCCCATTGCTCTTAATATACTCATCAATCATCAAAATATATTTTCTGTCTTCTGCCCAGTTTTTTGTATCACTCGTCAAATAGAAATCTAGCTTAATACTATTAGATATATTAAGTCTAACAGCCTGTATATCATTATCAATATCTTCTCTTAGCTTCCTTTTTTCTATGTAATATGCATTCGGAATACTCTTATATCTACTATTATAGCCAGAAGCTTTAACCATTTTAATATATCCTTCAATTAATAAGCTTTCAATTGCTTCTGCATACTGTAAATACTCTGAGCCAGCAGGTAATTTTTTTTCTATTTCAGACAGTTCTATTTTCTTTTTTTTGTGCTTTTTTAGAATTTTTAGGATTTTTTCTCTATCAATAATTACATCCTTCACTACCGTACGCCTCCCTAGTGCATAGTCATAATCTTTGTTCTAAATCTCCTCATAGGAATGTTGTGGGGACGTTTCGTTTGACATATCGTTTTTAAAGACAGCAACATTTGAGAATCTAGCTGTCAAACGTAACGTCCCCGCAGCAACCCCATTTCAGCATACATTTCGAGACCCCTTCGATTCATTATGAGACACGCTACGGTTCTCTTCAGCACTAAATCATTGGTACCGCTTAAATTATTCTTCCACTATCACATAATCGCTCTTTCCACTAAATATTATCAGTGCTTTCTTAAGATTCTTTTTACCTTGAAATTCGCTGCTATTAGCATATCTTTTTAGTTGTTTTAGTCCTTCTATTTTTGCTCTTTCTATTTGCTTTTCTTCGCTCTTTTTTAGGTATTTCAGTTCTAGTAACCATTCATATTCTGCTTCTGGTGTACGTAAGTCTTTTTCTAGGTAAAGGTCAATATATCCATTTTCTATTTCTTTTTCGCTATTTGGCCTAAATACATTGCTCATTACTAAGTAGGAAAGTATGATCATTTTTATGTATTTTTCATCAAATTGTATTAAGTCACGATTAGATAGTTTTTTTAGTACATTAGTGCTAATAAAATCTATAAATGGTGTGATTTCTCCATGAATCCCTGCTTGCCATATCGCTTTTGCAAGTTCTTCTGTGCTATGTCTTAGCGAATGTTCTTTTCTTAATTTCTTGTTAAAATACTCCCAAAAAATTTCTTTTGTTACGTAGTTTGGTATCCCTAGTTTTGTTTCTCCATATATGATTGAGTCATTAGTTAGTAATCCCATGTAAAATAGTAACGAAATAAAGTTATCTTCGTCATTCATATTATCGAAAGAGAATCTAGTAATAATTTTTGCTACAACCCCACCATGTTCTATTATTTCTTCTAGTTTTGTTCTGTTTTCTTCGTTAATCATCAATCTATTTAGTCGTCCATAGTCTGTTTTTACATTGTCGTCTATTAGTTTTTCAGGATATTTATCACTCTTTCCCCATTGATCAAAGAAGTATAGTATCATGTCAGGATTATATATTCTGTGCTTAGCCTTTTTATTAAACAAATATCCATTGTAGTTTTTCTTCAGTTCATGCATTAAATCATTTTTTTCCATGTTTATATTGCTGCTTTTCATTAGCTTTTCTATGTCGCAATTTGCCACTATATCTTTTACTTCTTTTTCTGTAAAACCTAACATTTCATTTAAGTTAACGTCTAATGTTAAGTTTGATGCCATATTAAAGCCACTAGTCAAATCATCTAGCATTACTGGTGATATTCCTGTTATGAATATTCTATCTATTACTGTTTCTGTTCCAATTTTTACTGCTTCATAAAAGTCTCTAACAAAACCTGTTGCTCTAATTACATCTTTGTAAAATACACTATCTCCCATAGCTATAATGTCATTTGCAAAGTGGTCGTATTCGTCAATTATTAGGTAGATTTTTTTATCTGCTTGCTTAACTGCTTTAAGCAATGTCAGTAAGACCGATTTTAAATCGTCTGTTCTTTCTATTCTTTTTTTGATTTCTTCTGCATTCTGGATAATTGACTGGTAGTTGAATAAAAAGCCTAGTATTTCATCTACTACTGTCAGTTTAAATGATCTCTCTAATTTTTCTCTACTGCTAGTATCTAATGCTGAAAAATTTAATTTTAATACTAAATAACTGTTTTTCAGTTCTGTTTTGTTTTTACCAATATATAGACTTCCAAACAATTCCTGAAAAAAATTCGCTGAGTTAATGTCATAATAATGCTCGAGAGTTGACAGAAACAGAGATTTACCAAATCTACGTGGTCTAATGAAAAAAACATATTTGCTATTAAGATTTTCAATAGTCTCAATATATTTTGTTTTATCAATGTACAAGTATTTTTCTTCTCTTAATGCTTTAAAATTTGATATTCCATAAGGTATCTTCACATTTTACACCATCCCAGTTTATTTTAAATACAAAAGCACTAGAAATCTCAATGCTATGAATTCAATATGATTCCAAAATGATTATTGTATTTATTATATCATATTTTGTTATAATTATGAAAAATTATTGTCATTGTGCCTATTTAATGAAAATGCTAAAACAGATTGCTAAGGTTGAAAAAGCTGATAAAGCTACAGATTATTCGTACCAGATCTGTTCCTTCTATATTTATACAATGACAACAACAGTCGGAAGGGCGAGTATAGGTTTGGGGTTGTATTTGCAAAGGTTTAAGGTGCGATTTTACGTAGTTTTTAGCATAGTGTTTTACACTTATAAAAATCTAAGTGCCCAGTTTGCCCTGTGAGCCTCCTACTACTGTTTAGCATAGTAAGTTGCAAAAGTTAAGCCTGACCCTTAGCACTTATTTACTCTCCTGCTAGTTTTAAAATAAATGTAGTCTAGACATACAGCTTCATCAACGTAGGATATCTGATGTTCGTTCAGATATTTCTCAAAAACATTAAATGAGTTTGTGTAATTCTTGAGTGTGCCTACCGATAGTCATTGTGCTTTTAGCTAAGCAAGAATAAATATTATTGCCTCGTGAATATTTTCTTTTTTATTCATGTAATCATCCTCCTTAAGCTTATTGTCGGATGATACAAGTAAAATGGGGAGCGATTTATAATAAAAACAGCTAGAATACAGAGTTATACTGATTAACTCACCATTTTAATTTACTCACCATATTGCCTAAACAAATGTGGAGTAACATTTACTTCCATGCCTAAGAGAGAAGCATGTCCCTTAATCAGTCGATTGATAGTGTAAGAAGCAACTGGTTTATGGGGCTTGGTACCAGGGAAAAGCCATTCCTTTGGGCGCCTAGTAGGGTGAAATAAAAATATTTGCTCTTCACTGCTGCCTTTTTTTGTTTTCACTTGACGAAGTGGGCATATGATGCTAATATATAATTGTAATGATTACATTTAAAAATTAATTTAGAAAGGAGTTTTTTCGTGGAAAAATACATTTGTGAGCCTTGTAGTTATGTGTACGACCCTAAGTTAGGCGATCCTGATGGAGATATTGCTCCAGGAACTGCCTTTGCTGACATTCCTGAAGACTGGCTTTGTCCAGTTTATAGTGTAGGAAAAGAGTTTTTTGTTATATTTGAAGAAGAGTAGAGGTGTTGCAGGGACTTTTGAGATGTTGCGGGGACGTTTCGTTTGACAGCTAGATTTTCAAATGTTGCCGTCTTTAAAAACGACATGTCAAACGAAACGTCCCCACAACATGCAGCTTAGGCTATGAGCGCCCTACTACTGTTACTATTAATCCTAGTAAGTTGCAAAAGTGAAGCCTGACCCCTAGTGTTTTATCTATTATCGTTGGAAGTGGAGTGTTTTATGAAGATTTGCATTTTTGCTGTATCAAAAAAACTTGAGAGCTATTACAAAGATGCTATACGAGAATACAATAAAAGACTTTCTAGTTATTGTAAAATAAAGCTCCACCAGTGTAAAAACGCAAAAGAGGTCGAAAAAATCTGCCTCGCAGTTCATACGTGATTCAAATCTCAACATCTGGGGCTGTAATTTCTTCAGAATCTTTAGCTGCAAAATTTAGCAGTTTTGGTGTTTCTAGAATTTCGAATATAGCAATTTTATTAAATTTTCCTTGTTCTTCTGCGGATGAAACAATATCAATTAGTACTTTGGAGATGAGTGATGGTTCACTTTTAACGGTAATCTATGAACAAATTTATAGAGCCTTCCGCATAATGAATAATCAAACTTACCATAAATAAACAAATCTATCAGATAAGGACGGGTCTTTTTTTACCTCAACAATAGCAGGCAAAGGAATTCTGGTAGAGGCAAGGCAAGAAACGACCCAATTTGTTAAAAGACTAATACGAGTGACATTAAATCACCATCTGTCACAATCTACACAGTTGTTCCATCAGTATTACTTTCATTAATTGATGCGGAAAAGTCATTCTTGAAAACGAAAGCTTAAAGTCAGCTCTCGTTAGTATGCCTTCCGACAGGCCTAAAGATCCTCCAATTACAAAGACAATATCTCTATTCATCTCTCGGTCAATTTTTTTAATTCTTGACGCAAGCATTCTTGTTGAAACTTCTTCGCCTTTAATTACAAGAGCAATCACATAGTGATTGTCCTCTATATAGTTCAATATTTTTTTGCCTCTTTATCTTTGATTTTTTCCATTTCTATCCCACTTAGGTTTCTGGAGCTTTTTCATCTGCTACTTCAATACATCTCAGTTTGCAATATTTATTTATTCTTTTTGAATACTCTTCTACCGCTTGTCTAAAATGCTTTTCTTTCAATTTACCAACTGATATTACTATAATATTCAACAAAAGCACTCCTCAAAACATCCATCTATAAAAATAATGCTTGCCCACCGTTGTTGGTGGGCTCTTTCTTCTATCATTGTAGGATAAAAAAGCAAATAGTTAATCCAAAATATACTACTCAATAAATTCAACGCCAATCACTTTTTCTTTATTATTTCTTATAATCAGTAGTTCTACCTTGTCTCCGTACTTATATGTAAATAAGTTCTTTACAAGTTGTTGCATCGTATTTGTTTCTCTTCCATCCATTTTAATAATTATATCCTCATTCCTCAATCCAGCTAAATCTGCAGAGCTACTCTCAAGCACTTTAACAATGTACACCCCCTTACTCACTCCAACATCCTTCCCAGTCACTTGCTCAAACAGCGCCACATCAACGGCTCTCACCCCTAATAAAACTCTTTTAAAACTCCCATACTCTATTATTTGTGTTACTATCGGTTTTGCGATGTTTATTGGGATAGCGAAACCTAAGCCTTCTCCATCTTTTATCTTTGCCGTATTAATTCCTATTACTTGCCCTTTTGCGTTTAAAAGCGGCCCACCACTATTCCCTGGGTTAATTGATGCATCTGTTTGAATCAGATTCTCCATTGTTTCAGTCCTGCTTATTGGTATCATCCTGTCAAGTCCACTAATTACACCTTGTGTCAGCGTTCTGTCAAAATGAAGCCCAAGCGGATTTCCTATTGCTATTGCAATCTCTCCAACTTCTAGCAAATCACTGTCTCCTAGCTCCGCCACTGGCAAATTTGTTGCTTCAACCTTGATTACTGCTAAATCAAGAATTCGATCTTGCCATATTACTTTCGCATCAATTATTTCACCATCGTGTAATATCACGTTTATTCTGTCAACATCTCCATCGCGTATAACATGCGAGTTAGTCAAAATATATCCTCTTTCGTCGACAATCACCCCAGTTCCAAGACTGCCTCTGTTTTGCCCTAGCATAAACCTGTTTTGATCTTCAATAACAGTCGTTATTCCAACAACTGAAGGCATTGCTTTTCTTGCGACAATTGTAAACACGCTTGGTTTTGTGTCGCGTACTAAGTCGACTTGTCTATCTCCTATTTCAAGTTCATTATGATTAGTTAATTCGGGCAAGTAGAAATACACTGCCAGCAACGTAATTACACTTCCAATTACAGCGCTCAATATCAGAAGAACAAAAGATTTAAAATGTTTTTGTTTCTTTACTCGCCCATCTATCGACTCTTCTAATGCTCGCATTTCATTTCTCCAAGGTCCTTCAGTTGTCTCTTCAGTTAGAATTTTCTCTGTTTCTTCCACCAAAGAATACTCATTGTTAGTCTTCTCAATTTCTTGTTCCTTGAAATCCATAAAAAAATCCCCCTTTATCAATAGTATGAATCAATTTCATCCTCTAAAAATCAACAAACCATCCATTGCCAGCTAGCAAGAAATCTAAAATTAAAACTCCGCCCTCACAAAGCGTTTTCTGGTCTAATTGAGGTCCTTTGATTTTACGCAAGCGCTACACCAAACAATTTTCGCTCGAATTCATGAACTTTGCTTACCTTATCTCTATATGCTATATCCAGACTAACATCTTGTCCCAAAGAGACATTATTCCTTTTCAAAACAGATTTCACTGTTTCGTATGCTAGTTCAGGAAAATTATTCTCTTCACTTAAATGCGCCAATGTAACCTTTTTTACATTTTTTTCAATCATTTTCAAGATTGCTACTCCAGCACTTTCGTTGGATAGATGTCCAATTTCAGATAAAATCCTTCTTTTTAAAGAGTAAGGATATCTACCAACCTTTAACATCTCTTCATCATGATTAGATTCCAAAACCACTAGATCTGCACCCGCTACATGTTTAATAATAGATTCGTCAACATAACCTAAGTCAGTTACGATACATATGTTTGTTCCATTACTCCCTATGGCAAACCCTACAGGATCTCTCGCATCGTGAGAAATCCTAAATGGATTAACAATAAAATTGTTTAATTCAAATAATTTCTCTGTAGCAAAAGATCTAATGTTCTCTAGCTTTATTTCCCCAACTTTATTCTTCATAACATCCCAAGTACCTTCATTCGCATATATAGGGATATCAAATCTTCTTGATAAAACTCCTGCACCCTGAATATGATCGTTATGCTCATGACTAATCACTATTCCTGTAAGTTGTTCAGGATTGATTCCTATTCGTATAAGTTTATTTTGTATCTTAACTCCACTCAACCCTGCATCAAATAATAAATAATTATCTCCATCTGAAACAAAATGACAGTTTCCCTTGCTACTGCTTGCTAGTGTACAAAATTTAACTGACATGCTACGTTCTCCATTCCTTAAACTAAATACGCATTCATTAGCCCTACGCTTTTGCCTAGAGCAAACGCCACCTTCCTTCTCACATGATAGCATGTAGGGCACACTCTGTCAAACGAAACACCCCCGCACACCTCGCCCCGCAGCTCCCTATATTAGTTGGGAATGCTCAGAGATTATTTCATAATACAGCACGCCAAACAATGGTACGAGCAAAAAAGTCAGTACTAAAGTAATTATACTTTTTTATTGACTTAACCCGTTTAGATTTCGATATGTTTCAGGTGTTTTTTTAGCATTCGAGCCACTTCTCCCATTTTTGGTTTTTTTATCCTCCAAGATCTTTTTCGCAGTATTATTGCATTCCACTTCCTTTTGTTTGGCTTAATAATTAATTTGTTTTTCTTCCAATTGTATCCTTCTATTTCGCTCCAATAATAGTACACACCGTCAATAATAATCCCTTCATTAAAGGTTTCGAATCTATCGAAAAAACTCGCCACTATCGAAATAATAAAAATTATGATAATGTGCTCTTCTCTTATTGGTAA
>JAJOKP010000148.1 GCA_021129775.1 Clostridiales bacterium | reverse complement strand
GTTATGTAACTGTTTCCACAACGCAGGGTATGGACGAAAAAACAAGTAAGATTGTACAGGTTATTTAGGAACAAGCCCTTGCTATATATTTCTTTTTGATGAGAGAAAACTTTGAGCAGATTGAAAAGATTTATTTATGTTCTCAATGCTGCTAGAGCCAAATGATACCTTAGATTCAATTGAGTTTTCAAAGCTTAGCCTATTATAGATTTCACCATCAAATAATTTTGAGAAACCCTTAAGCTCCTCTAGTTTTAAATCTTCTAAAGACTTGTTTTTGTCAAGAGAATAAGCTACTAATTCACCAACTATTTTATGAGCATTTCTAAACTCCATTCCTTTTGAAACTAGATAATCAGCCATATCGGTAGCATTTAAGAAGCCACTTTTTAACCCGCTTTCCATATTTTGCGGATTAAATTTTATCTCTGGCATCACTTCAATAAGGATTTTCAAGCATTTTTCTAATGTAGCAACCGAATCAAATAATGACTCCTTATCCTCTTGCATATCCTTATTGTATGCCAAAGGTAATCCCTTCATAACTGTGAGAATAGACATCAGATTTCCATAAACCCTTCCAGTTTTTCCTCTTATCAATTCAAATACATCTGGATTCTTCTTCTGAGGCATAATACTGCTCCCCGTAGAATGTCTGTCGGGGATTTCTATAAAACCAAATTCACTAGTTGCCCATAGAATCATCTCTTCTGATAATCTGCTTAAATGCATCATTAACATAGCAGAGCATGATTGAAACTCTATAACAAAATCCCTATCACTAACTGAATCAAGCGCATTCTCTGATATTGATGAAAAACCGAGCTCCTCTCTTAAAAATCCTCTATCTGTTTTGTAGGGAACACCTGACAAAGCTCCTGATCCTAAGACCATAGAATTTGTTCTCTTTAAAGAATCCTCAAATCTCTCATAATCACGTCTCAGCATCTGAAAATAAGCCATAAAATAAAACGACAATCTTATGGGTTGAGCTTTTTGTAAATGAGTATAACCAGGTAAAATAATTTCTATGTTCCTCTTAGAAATATTTAATAATACATCTAGTAGCTCTACAATGCAGTTCATAATTCCATTGGTTTTCTCTAGCAAAAACATGCGTAAATCTATTGCAATTTGATCATTTCTACTTCTAGCACTGTGGAGTTTTTTGCCAATTTTCCCTACTTCGTCAATCAGCAAACACTCTATATTCATATGAATATCTTCATTTTCAATACTAAACTCTAATTTACCTTCTTCCATCAACCCTTTTATCTTTTTTAAACCATTTTGTATTTTTTCAGATTCCTTATCAGTTAATACATTAATCTTATTTAGCATTTTACAATGTGCTATTGATCCTTTTATGTCTTCCTTGTACAATTTTTTATCAAAACTAATAGATTCGTTAAATTCATCCAAGAGAGTAGAAGATTCTTCCTTAAATCTACCTGACCATGACTTCATGTTTTCACTCCTCACTATAGGGCGAAATCAAGCTAAATTGAGCTTCGCCTCTATCTCTTTACTATCAACTTTTACTTGAAGTTTTATCGGTATAGTAAATATATTTATAAACCCTTCAGCATCAAATTGATTAAACACTTCATCCTTACCAAAAGTAACATATTCCTCTGAATATAGAGAATATGGGGATGTTGAAGCCACTGCTCTAACATTTCCTTTGTATAAAGATAATACAACATCTCCAGTAACTTTTTCTTGTGTAGCATCAATAAACGAATCTAATGAATTCTTTAAAGGCGTAAACCATAATCCATCATATATCAATTCTGAATATTTCTGTGCTACAATTCTCTTGAAACTAATAGTATTTCTATCAAGCACAAGCTTTTCTAAAGCCTTATGTGCTTCAAAAATGATAGTTCCTGCAGGTGTTTCGTAAACACCTCTTGATTTCATTCCAATTAATCTATTCTCCACAATATCTATTACTCCTACTCCGTGTGTGCTTCCTACTTTATTAAGATTTTCAATAATCTGAACTGGAGGAAGTTTATTATGGTTGATAGCAGTAGGAATGCCCTTTTCAAAACTAATTATTACTTTTTCAACCATATTTTTCCCTTTTTCCGGCATGACACACCATTTATAAATGTCTTCTTTATGTTCATTTTGTGGATTTTCTAAATTTCCGCCCTCGTGTGATATATGAAACAAGTTTTCATCCCTAGAATAAATATTTTCCTTTGTAGCATCAATTTCAATATCATATTTTTTAGCATAGTCAATTAAAGCTTCTCTAGAGTTTAAACTCCATATACGCCATGGTGCAATTACTTTTATTTCTGAACAAAGCGCTTTTATAGATGCTTCAAATCTTACTTGATCATTTCCTTTTCCTGTAGCTCCATGGGCAATAAACATGACATCTTCTTTTTTAGCTATTTCAACTAAAACTTTAGATATTAAAGGTCTAGCGTAGGCCGTGCCAAGCAAATAGTCATCTTCATAAATAGCTCCAGCCTTTATGCCCTTATACACATATTCCTTAATAAACTCTTCTTTGACATCTACCACATAAGATTTTATCGCACCTGTTTTAAAAGCTTTTTTCTGAATTTCTACAAAATCTTCGCTCTGTCCCACATCTACACAAACTGAGATTACATCATAATTCCCATCTTCTATTAGCCATTTTAAAATTATAGATGTGTCCAATCCTCCAGAATATGCTAAAACAACTTTTTCTTTCTTCATACTATCCCTCCTCAAATTTTAAAAACAAAAAAACCTCTGTCCCAACAAAGGGACGGAAGTTATCCGCGGTGCCACCCAATTTAACAAAAGTTCACTCATTTTCAGTACAGATAATAGCATCAATACCTATCCCCTATAACGTAGGGCGTACGCCTTAGCTTACTCCATTTCTTCCAAGGAGCTATGTACGTTCTCAATCTGTTCATACTCGTATGAGCTTCCACCATCCTCATATCTCTATATCCGAATCCCAGATATTATCATACAATCAACGCTTGTGTTATTTTATTTCATAATTATACACTTCCGTGCATAATTAGTCAACCTTTTTTTCAAAATATATAATTTTTTTTCTTGTAAATTGTTACTGTTCAGAGGCGAAATATGTGTCGAATTGTCTGAGCGAACGCCCCTCAACATGTCACCCTGAGCGAACCCATTCGATTCCGCTATGCTACACTCAGGGTAAACTCCGTGAGTCGAATGGGTCTCAAAAATAGATAGTCATGCAAAACAAAGAAATTTTAGATTAGTTTTTCAAAGGTGCAGACCCGTCTGCTTGCGTGCGTGCGACACACAAAGAACACGCGCAGGCAAGTTCAACTCGCAAAAGCTCGCTTAGGTCGACAGCAGATATGTCCTTATCTCAACTGTCTACGAGCATCCCGGTTAAGACCAACTGTACGCTCTTTAAAATTTTCATCCCATTCCTCTCTAAACTGTCTATAGATAAGAGGATAATTCTTTTTAACCCGAATTATTCCTGCAGCAAACTCAAAATCCATTTTTTCGAATTCTTCCAAATGATTTTGCGGAATTTCTTCTATCACCTCAGATATATCCCTATCTGGTGTACTTAATTCGCTGTATAGCTCAATTGCACGTCTAAAAACTAATGGGAACATTTCTGCATCATTATACATACGTTCAATTTCTTTATCTAACTTCATCATTTTTTGGGTTTTTTCAAGCTCTTCCCTCATATCTGAATCTTTATTGATATGACACATAGCATCAATAAACATTTCTGCTTCCCTAAAACGTCCTACACTTTTATAACCTTCATATTCAACGCCTAGTGCTAGCAACACCATCAACTTATCGCCTTCGTCCTTGAGTGATTTTATAAACTTGCGTAGTCTCGTTTTAATTTTAGCTTTTTCTTGCCATTTTTCTAAATCAATCATTGCATTAATCCATTTTATAAAGGTATGAATATGCTCTGGGGTATGAGCGTCTATCGATGGAATCATCGACTGAAGCATATCCCACATTTCGTCATCTTGCTCTAATCCCTGATAAACTCTAACAAAAAGTCCTTTTAAAGATTCCTTTTCTTCTGGATAAAATTCTTGTGCCTCTTCCAATACAGACAATGCCTCCTCTTCATGTTCTTCGTCAAGTAACATACAAGCCTTAGCCAACAAAAGTTTTAGTCTATCCTTCTCAGGAAGCAACTGTTTTGCCTGTTCAATTCTGTCATGAAAAGTTTGTTCATCTTCTTGTACAAGAGCAAGGTGTGCTCTAAACAGAAAGATTGATATATTATTAGGTGCGAGATCATGTGCTTCTTGCGAAAGTTCTTCTGCAGTGTCCAAATCGCCCCATCCCATATGCATATATGCTTTGTCCATTGTCCTTTCAATCTTTCCACCATATTTGTGCACTAAATCGTATCCGCTACGTTTTATTGGATCGCTCAATGTTTCATAAGCCGTCCTAATGCGTTGAAATTCTTCAGGATGCGCTTCAGGCGAGAAAGCTTTTACTTGCTCAATATATTTTTCCTTAATTCTTTCCTGAGATGCATTTGAGCGTAGACCTAAAATTTTATAATAGTTTTCACTTTTTGTTTTTGTTACCACACGTTTCTTTGCTCTTTTACCTATCATCCTACAATCTCCCTACATTTCTAAATCTATTAGTTTATCAGTAACTTTGTCAATTGCTGTCTGTAGTTCTTCGAAATCATCCTTTAATATTGCTTTGTTTAGTTTACTAACCATTTGTTTAATTTGTCTGCGTTCGTTTCCCCTATAATTCCCTACCATGGCTTTTGTTCTTTCACTCAAGGTAATTGCTTCTTCTCGTAGTTCGTCATGTGTGAGTTCATCTTCATATTCATCATCTTCTTCTTCTTCTTGTAACATTTCTTGCATCATAATTTGGAACCCCTCCCATTCCTCTTCATCAGAACTAGTAGCTTTCTTTAAAAACTCTTGCAACCTATTGACACTCTCTAAGTAAAGCTCTTGTGAATTTCGTACCAACGCATCCTGTACTGTAACACTCATCTGCTCTCCAGTAGATACACATTTAGCAGTTACTTCAAGAATCCCATTTATATTATAACGAAAAACAACTTCTATCTCTTCTGCTCCAGCATGATTTGGCGGGATGCCCTCTAATAAAAAATCACCCAAGATATGATTCTTTTTCGCCCATTCACTTTCTCCTTGAAAAATTTCTATAGATACAGCAGATTGCCCAGCACGAGAAGTACAGAACATTTCGCTTCGAGTTGTAGGAATAGTAGTATTTTTAGGAATAATAACATGGAAACCTCCAGGATGAATCGCCAGACCTTGCCATTCCTTTAACACTGCAATCCCCATTGAATAAGGAGTAACATCGGTAACTATAAGTCCATCTTTAGACAATACGCCAGATTTAAGCCCCGCTTGAATTGCTGCCCCTAATACAACCGCTTCTTCTGGATGGATATCTACACGAGGTTCTTTTTGGAAAAAATCACTTATAAGTTCAGCGACTCGCGGAATACGCGTCGATCCACCAACAAGCAATATTTCATCTAAGTCTGCGCTCCTAAGTTTAGCCTCCTTTAAAACATTTCTCACACTGTCTATTGTTTCTAGTAGCATCTCATCTATTAATTGAACAAAGTCTTTTCTGTGAAGCACAATTTCAAAACCAAGAGGCTGATTCTCTCTAACCGTCACAATAGGTAAAGAGACTCTAACACTCTCTTCTGTCGAGAGCAGAATTTTAGCTTTTTCAGCTTCTTCTTTAAGCAAGGCTCTGCCTCTGAGATCTTCTCTAGGGTCAACGCGGTGCTTTGCAATCATCTTCTCTGCAAATAAATCGACAAGTTTCCAGTCAAAATCTTCTCCACCTAAATAATTGTTCCCAGTAGAAGCTTTTACTTCAAGAATACCGTCCATCATCTCGACAACAGAGACATCAAAAGTTCCACCGCCCAGATCGTAAACCAAAATATGGCTATTCTCGTCAATATGTTCAAAACCGAAAGCCAGAGCAGCGGCTGTTGGCTCGTTAATAATACGTTCAACAATAAAGCCTGCTAGTTCTCCTGCCAGCTTTGTTTCTCGGCGTTGTTCATCAGTAAAATAGGCAGGAACAGTAATAACCGCCTCTTTCTCCCCTTCACCGAAAACTCTATCAACATAACCCTTTAGTTCCTTTAAAATGAGAGAAGAAATCTCATGTGGCAAAAGTTTTTTCCCTGCAATATCTATAGACTCTGATGAACCCATTTTTCTCTTTACGGCAGCAATTGTTCTGCTAGGCATAGCTACAAGCGCTGAAGCTGCGTCTTTACCGACAACTATCTTTCCGCTAGTATCTACATGTACAACCGAAGGAATGAGTTCCTTTCCATTGGGAGACGAAATAATTTCTGGTTTTCCATAACGTATATAGGCTACCGCAGAATTAGTAGTGCCTAAATCGATACCCACAACTGGTCTAAATTTTTCTTTGTCATTAGTTTTGTTGACATTTTTCATAAGAACATTCCTCCTCTAATGTAACAACCTGTGCTTTTCGCAATAACTTTCCGTTACTATATATATATCCCCGTTTAACAATCTCTACAATTTCATAGGGAACTGGTTCCTCAATGTTTTCATCATCGTCAACCATATTTGCTGGCCGTGATGAGGGCCTCGTCCCTATTGATTCTGAATAGCTTGCATCAAAACTACAACCAAGAAGCTTGAGTTCGTAGACACCCATAGAGGTTAACATATCCGACAATTGTTTGGTCCATTTATTAAGTAATTTATGCCAAGTTTCCTGCCCTTCGCTCTTCATCTCAGCACGTATATGATCAATATCGTCTAGCCAAACAATGAGATTACTACTCAATTTTTGTAATTCATCTTGTCTCTTTTCAATCCGCACTACCTTTTGTTCATATGTCTCCTTCCAACTCAGTGACTCTTCTATTTTAGAGTTTAGATTTACTACTTTATTCACTATTTCTTGACTAGACTTATACTGCAGTCTTGTCAACTTCAGCAACTGCTCGTTTGTTTTTTCCATTTGTTCGTTCGTCTTATTCATTTGAGCATTCAATTTAGTTATAGACTTTATAACTTCCTCACTTCTTGTCCAAAATTTCCATTTCATAGTATTGGGTGCATGTAGTTCTGTATTTAAGCAGAAAATATGCGCCTATTCAACCCCTTCCGTGTTTTATAAATCACTAGTTTCCTGGTAACGAATCATGCTTATAATACCAATCAAAGCAACCAAGCTTCCTAGAACAAAAGAGAGCCGTACTCCTAGTGGGTTAGCAATGTCTTTACCAAAAGCAGCAAACATAAAGGCTAGGCTAGCTGTTGATAGAGCTAAATTAATTTTTTGAAAAAGACCCTGCGCGCCAAAATACATGGCTTCTCTTCTTTCGCCTGTTTTCTTGTAATCCTCATCGCAAAGTTCAGCTACAACCACATTAGGAAGAACTATTAAAATAGCTACAGGAAAACCTGTTAATCCCATAACAACCATTCCCCAAATTACTGGGTCAACTGGAATTAGTCCCGTAATGGCAATAAGTACAGATAAAAATGAAAACAAAGCAAGACCAAGAATCATCATAAGCTTTTTTCCCCATTTTTTTATTAGCACTGCGACAAGTGGAAAACAAACTGCTGCAACTAAAAATACAACTGTAAACATTGTGCTTGCTAAAACCATATCAGCTCTCATTAAAGTAATAACTACGTGAATAGTTGCTGACCTCATAATGTTAAAAAGAAAAAACAATGCGATAACTGCAACAAGATAATAAGTAAAATCTTTATTAGCAATTGTTGATTTAAATGAGCTAACAAAAGAAACTTCACTAGGTTTCGTATTTGTAAATCTTTTTTCGTCAACCGCAAACACAGCTAGGTATAGAAATACTGCGCCAAAAATAGCCAAAGAAATAACTGTTTTTTGGTATGAAATTGTCATAGTAGTAGTTTTAGAGAAAAAATCTATAAGCAATGGTCCTCCAATCATTACTAAACTTGAACCTAGGAGCGAAAAATATCCTTGAGAGGTGGTCATCTTTAACCTAGTTTTTTCTGTATGTCCTAACTCTGGAATCAATGCCAGATAAGGACAAACATATATTGTAAAAAAAAGAAAATAGAAACCTAAAATGATAGCAAGCCAAGCTCCATTTATCCACGATATATTAGGAACAGGCGGAAAAAATAGCAATACTGTGCAGATCGCCAAAGGTAGTCCACCTACTAGCATAAAAAACCTTCTACGCCCCATTTTAGCTCTTGAACGGTCACTCCAATGCGCCACAAGAGGATCTGCGATAGAATCTATTACTCTACCAAAGATTATAACTGCCCCAAGCACAGTCATAATTCCCCAAAATCTTTCATTAGAAATATAAAGAAACATCCCTTCTGCTAGCATTTCTTTTGGTGGTAAAAGAAATGCTACTAAAAAAGTTAACCAAATCGCATCAAGCAAAGCAAAACCTGCTGTCGATGCATTGTACATAAAAAGTCGCATACCTTTAAACTCTTTCATATTTTCTCCTTTCGTGCAGTATTTGTAGTTTTCTATAGCATATACTATAAGTTCTGAAATTGACTTAGTGCAGAAGGTGACAAAATTGCCCCGTCCCCAACTGTCACAACTGTCACTGCTGTTCGCTAATCAATATACCGACTGAGCGATAAACATCTTGTGCAAAATTGCGAACTTCTTCCCCACAAACTTTTGTTTGAAAATCAATGGTTTTAATTAAACCTTCTTTGAGTTTTGTACGCAATTCATTTAGCAAAATTGCTTTTTCGTTTCTTGCATCAGGTGCCAATGTAGGGTCATTGAAATATTCAAGAGTTACTTTAATTAGTCCGACCGCCAATTTCCCTATTTCGCCCCATTGTTCGTATTCTCTAAGCCAAGAATCCATCTCTTGTACCAATTTAGCATTATTAGTATTTCTTATTGCCTTAACATCAGAAACCATTTCCACAAAGAACATTCCTGCTTTTTCAAGAGCTCCTTTAAAATCTGCTTTGTTTGCTGCATCCCAGAAATCATCGATCGCCTGCTTCACCCGTGGCAGACTTTGCCCATGTAATGGTGAAATCAAATTCGCTTGAGCGAAACGATAAAAGGCTGCAGATTCTCCATCTACTACTTCCTCCAACGAGCTCTGCCAAGCAGTCTTATGATTATAATTTGCAGGATAATTCAAATAAGCTGCAATTGTTGCTAATCCAATTTTAGAAGATTCTGCCAAAGACATCGGATTGGCTACAACCCCATTACAATACTTGTACAAATCAGCATCCCTATTTATGTAGGGTCCAATATGCAATTGTGAACTCATCATTAGATCATTAACAGGGTAATTATCCCAATAAAATACTGGTCGTTTTAGAATTTCGCTTAACTCATATGTATCTTGAGTGTTTAAAACCGGACTGCACACCCAACGCCCAGTCCACATTATGGCAATATCCTCTATCAAAAGGTTTCCAAGCGCTTGAACATACTCACCCTTTCCCTCTCCATGATAAATAGTAGGGCAAAACAATTGTTGTCCTTTGCTGGTATTCGCTAATTCTTCAAATAATCGATTAGTTAGGCTCGCTTGCTGCTTCGCTAATTCTTCAGTAGGCTCTACAGGAATATCATCAAAAAATAATCCAAATGAATCAACTCCTATAGCTTGTAGTTGCCTGTATTTTTCTAGCAATAAATTAAAATGTTCACTATTCGCATACTCAATACTCAACCCAGGACTAAGTGCAAAAACTAAAGTCACATTATTGTCAAAACTTGATTTTACAAGTTCTTTCAATTCAAACAAATGGTCGTCAGGATAAGGTACAGCCCATTGTGCTCTGTGATAAGGGTCATCTTTCGGGGCATAAATATACATATTCATACCATGTTTCCCCATAAATTGCATCATGTTTCTGCGTTCTTCTAAAGTCCAACATCTTCCATAAAAACCCTCGATAATACCTCTCCACTTAAAATAATCCATTGTTTCCGTTGCCAAAAATTTACGACCCTCAAAACGCCTCTATCTCTGGTCGTCACTTCCAGTTTTGGCGAACGTGCCCCCTCTCTTATTCATAATAGTATATCTACAAAGAATCCACATTGTTTAGCTCTGCATCACCCCTATTCACAAATCATTTCATATTTAGAAAATCCCATTGCCTAAAAACTTCATATATCACTATCGCTACTGTGTTAGATAAATTCAACGATCTAGCTTTCTTTATATCTAGCATTGGAACCCTTACACAATTATCTTTATTTTTGCCAAGGATATATTTTGGAATGCCCGTTGTTTCTTTCCCGAACATTATAAAGCAATTGTCTTCATATTTAACTTCACTGTATACTTTTTCGGTTCTTGTTTCACAATAATAGATAATTGCATCTTTATGTTTATCTTTAAACTCGTCATAATCTTTATAGTAGTGCATTTTTAAGAGTTCCCAATAGTCTAGGCCTGCTCTTTTTATGTGTTTTTCGTCCATCGAAAATCCTGTTGGTCCAATGATATGAAGAACTGTACCTGTAACTACGCATGTTCTAACGATATTACCTGTGTTTTGAGGTATTTCTGGTTCATATAATACAATATTTAACGGCAAAATATATTCTCCTAACAAGAAAAGTTCTTTAATCTTATTATAGCATCTAGAAAAACAAATTCACACTAAATTTTTCTTTTTTACTCTTGTACAAACATTAATATAAGTATATAATGAGTCAGTTAAACTTAAAGAAAGAATTAATATGAAAGAGATGGTATCTATGGAAAACAAACAAAAAATAATTAATATTGCCGTTATTGCACACGTTGATGCAGGCAAATCCACTTTAGTTGATGCACTTTTAACACAAAGTGGAGTTTTTAGGGAAAATGAGACTGTTGTTGATTGTGTAATGGATAGTAACGACCTAGAAAGAGAGCGTGGAATAACAATATACTCTAAAAACTGCGCTATTGAGCATAATGAAGTAAAGATTAATATTGTTGATACACCAGGACACGCAGACTTTTCTTCAGAAGTAGAGAGAATAATGAAAACCGTAGACACAACAATATTATTAGTTGACTCAAGCGAAGGACCTATGCCTCAAACTCGCTTTGTTTTACAAAAAGCTCTTGAATATGGTCTAAAACCAATTCTTTTTATTAACAAAATCGACAAAAAGGATCAAAGAGCTGAGGAAGTTGTGGATATGACGTTTGATTTATTTGCTGATTTAGGCGCAACTGATGAACAATTAGATTTCCCTATTATCTACGGTGTTGCAAGAGAGGGAATCGCTAAGCGCGATATGTCCGAAGGGTCTTCAAATCTTGATCCTTTATTTGATTTGCTTATGAAACACGTGGATGCTTATCCAAACTTCGATTCTGAACCACTACAAATGCAAATTTCTTCTCTTGATTATGACGATTACATCGGCAGATTAGGTATTGGAAGAATTACAAAAGGTTCGATTAAACAGGGACAACAAATTGTTATATCTAAAAGAGATGATAGCATTCAAAAAGGTAAAGTATCTAAGCTTTTTGTTTACGAAGGTCTAAGCAAAGTTGAAAAAGCAGTCGCAGTAAGTGGTGACATTGCTATAATCGCAGGTCTTCCTGATATTTCAATCGGCGAAACTTTATGTGTAGAGAATCATGTAAATCCAATGAAACTAATCGAAATAGAAGCACCTACTCTTTCGATGAACTTCTTAGTCAATGATTCGCCTTTCTGCGGTAAAAGTGGTAAATACGTTACAACCAGGCACATTCTAGCACGCCTAGAAAAAGAACTCGAAATTAATGTTGGTCTACGCGTTGAAGAACTTAAAACTACAGATGGATTCAAAGTTTCTGGGCGTGGAGAGCTTCATCTTTCTATTCTTATTGAAAAAATGCGCAGAGAAGGCTATGAGCTATCCGTCTCAAAACCGGAAGTACTATGTAAAACTATTAATGGTGCTTTAAACGAACCAATTGAACGTGTTAATATCACCGCTCCTAGCGAGTTTAGCGGTACGATTATTTCAAAATTGAATTTAAGAAAAGGTGTTATGGAAACAATGTCTTCAGAGAATGACTACACTTCTATTGAATTTCTTGTGCCTACGAGAGGATTACTTGGATATAGAAGTGAATTTATCAACGATACCAGAGGCGAAGGGACTTTGGTAAGGTCTTTTGATAAATATATGCCTTACAGAGGCGAAATTCCTGGTAGAAAGAACGGAGTATTAATTTCTCAATTAGCAGGAACTACTATGGCATACTCTCTTTTCAATCTAAATGAACGAGGTATTTTATTTGTAGGTCCTTCACTAGATGTATATGAAGGCATGATAGTAGGAATTAATAGCCGAAATGAAGATATGATTGTAAATCCTTGCAAAAACAAGAAACTTACAAATGTAAGAGCTTCTGGTGCAGATGATGCAGTTAAACTGTTAAAACCTAAAGAATTCACTCTTGAAGAGTCGCTTGAATTTATTGCAGAAGACGAACTGGTTGAAATTACACCAGATGCTATTCGACTTAGAAAGAAAATTTTAGATGCTCATGATAGATTGCATGCGAGTAGAGTAAAATAGTTTTTTTTTCAGAATAAGTTCCACTAAAAACCCAGAGTCAATGACTCTGGGTTTTTAGTGGTGCATTATGCATTATTATTTTGCGGGTACTATTAACTCTTGTCCAATTAAAATTACATCCGCATTAATTAAGCTGTTCATCTCTTTAAGCTTTTGCCAAGTTGTTCCAAATTGCTTTGCAATTTTCCAAAGCATGTCTCCTGCTTGAACTACATATTTATTTGTCTTAACGTCTATTTTTTGTGGTACCTCCTCAACAACGCTCTCTCCTGGGACTACAATTGCTCCACCAATTGCACTAGGCGAAATATATGGTTCAGATTTGATAAACTCTACGACTGCATCTTCCATTGCCATATAGCTTCTAAGTGATTTAGCTTCAGCAAACATGCTGTAGTCGTCTCCACCTGCAGCGAGGAAATCATTAGTTGCCATTTCGTACATTCTATCTAGTTCAAGTGGCTCACCATTGATTAGAACGTTTATTACTCTATCACCTTCTCCTCTGGAAATATCTACCTCAAAGTCTACTTTACTTACTTGCGGGAAACTTCCAGATAACCCTTCCTCAATTATCCTTGTACCATGTTCTAGTGCCGCTTTAATGTCAGCTCCGCTAATTTCTAATACTTCAATCGCGTTTCCAAAAGGCAGTACAGTCACAATATCACCTCTAGAAATTGATCCTGCCTCAATTGGTGCTCTTATGCCACCACCATTTGTAAACGCTAAATCTGCGCCTGTTACGTCTATAAACACACCAGCAACAAGAGAATCCATGTTGGTTTGTCTTGAACGCACATAAGCTCTATCTCCATCTAATCTTACTGTAGTATATCCAATTCTTTCTTCAAAAATTTCATCTTATGCCGCTTCTAAATCTTCTAACACTTCTAATACTGCCGCATTTTCTTCAGTTTCAGCTGCATCTTCTTTACTTATAAGTCTTGCAGTTCTAGAAATCACTTCACCATCTTTAACTTCAAATTGAACTACTCCTAGGTTTTTAAGATAGTTCTTTGCACTAACTATTAACACTTCATTAATTAACCTGTTTTCCACTGTATGACTTGTGTCCATCAACAATAATATCTATTTCTGGGACATTTTCAGCAAGCCTAATACTTGTGTGAAAACTGCCTTCATCTGTACCTAAATGTGCTAAAGCAATAATTACATCTACCTCATCTTTTATTTCTGCTACCACTTCTTTAGTAAAGTCTACTGGATCTACAAATGTTAATCCAACGACTCCTTTAGGGTGAGATTTGTACATAGTCTCTGGTATAGCAATGCCAATAATACCAACTTTAACGCCTTCAAGTTCTTTGATTACATAACGCTCTAACACTGGAGTTCCTTCTTCATCAACAACGTTTCCAGCTAGAATTGGGAAGTTAGCTATTTCATTTAATTCCTTTAGCCTTTCTATCCCATAGTTGAAATCATGGTTTCCTGCCACCATGAGGTCGTAATTTATAGCATTCATTATTTGAATTACACCCTCGCCTTTATCTAGCGTGGCAATCGGCAACCCATGAACCGTATCTCCTGCATCAAACAATAAAACATTTTTGTTTTCACTTCTTAATTGTTCAATTAATGTTGCTGCTTTTGCAAAACCCATGCCTGCAAATCTTCCCTCTAACAATCTACCATGAATATCATTTGTATGTATGATTGTTATTGTTACAACTTCAGTTTCAGATGCAAAAGCCATAGCTAAAGATGAAAGCACCATAATTGCAACAATTAAGCCAGCTACTAATTTTCTAAACTTCATTTGGACTTCTCCCTTCATTTTTTAGTATCTCTTTTTTGCCCGAAATCAACTTAGCTGTTGATTAATATTAGTACCAACATAAAAAAGAGAATTAATATACACATTCCTCATGCAATTATAATTCTCCTGCGTACCGTAACAATCTTTTGTTAAGTTTCCTACATGTTTTTCTCAGATAACTCTTGTTTGGTAATTTCGTCTGTTAATCAGCTTAAACTAAATATATCCTATGTATATGCTCTACTAATATCAATACTCTTTTCTCGTTAAATTAAAGAGTTGTAAATCATGAATATAGTATGTGATAACAATGCAAAATGATCATTTCTTTACAGATTTTCTCATCATCCATTCTCATCTGCCAAGATACCATAATAATCATAGAACGTATTAGACAATTCGTTTTTAATTTCTTCAAGAAAATCAGTATTTTCTCCCTTCTGTTTTTTAGTTTCAATTTCTTGCTTAATTTCTTCAAGTTTCAAACTAATTCTTTCTAAATTGTAAATGCATTTGTGCCTATTTAAGTATAACTGCAACTCATTATACATGTACCGTCCCAATTCTGTAATAAAAACTATTTTCCCCGCCTCATCTCTCTTTAAATGCTTGCAGTACTCGTCTTCGCAGAGATCAATGAATCCTTCGTTACCAATAACGCTAACATTATGAGTGTTCCCAATCCATTTATTAGATTTTAAAATGTTGCAATACTGACAACTGTATAATAAGTTGTCGTAATTATACTCTAGCTCAGGGAATTTATCTTTGGGAGCAAAGTGCTCAACGTGATAACTTCTATAACCACCACCATGTTTATCAAGATCATCACAGTACGCATATCTATTTTTAAAATCAATTGCCAATCTTTTTTTATTTGATGAATTTGTCCTCCAACGCACACCACTGTAAAAACGTTTAGGTTTGTCGATTTTCACATCCATTAATTTACACATTATTTCGTTTCTCACTATCTATCAGTTTATCTAGTTTTAATAGTAGTTGCGTAATTTTGTCATTGCTCAGTTCTTTCTTAACTTTATCAGGAATTCTGGTGCGTTCATCAATAGATCTCTCCAAATAAGAATCCAATTCGAAAATACGCTCATCAATTTCACTGCTACTCCCTGCTACAGGAATGAGTTTTTTTATTTCCTTTTTCCACTTATCTTGCTGATTTCTATATTTTAATATCTGCTCAATAATTTTAAAATTCAATTCAATTCTTTCATTATCCTCTCCTATATATCTTGCAAAATCAAATACTTGATAAGCATTGAAAACTTCTTTATTAAACAAATCATCCTTATGTGATGTAAGAATAAAAACTGGAAAATCATACAAAATTTCTAGTAAGTGCTTGACTAAGTCAACGCCTGTATAATCAACTGTTTCATACGAAGATAGTTTATAATCCACTAGCACACAGTCAAGGTCTAATTCGATTATTTTTTTTGTTACATCTTCAATGCTTTCTTCAACTGTTAGCTCAAACGGCATTAATTCAAACTTTGAATACTTACTGACTTTTCCAGACTCAGCTTTTATAAACCCATCCTCTAGCTTACCAATAATTTGCGTGACTTTACTTGCATCATCATCCAGTATCCCAATTTTCAATTTTTCCTTATTCAATACGTACAACCTCCTTTATTTACAGTGGAAATGACATTTCTAGCCCAAATCCATTTGCTTTCTCTGTGATTTTATATGTGGCATTATATTCTCTTATCGTTGATGCTACAATATACATCCCTAAACCTGTTCCAGTTTGATCCCCGTTAATATCGTACTTGCTAGTAGTTCCAAAGTCAAAAATATCATATGGATTTTTAAAAGTCCTGTCTAGCCCTTTACCATTGTCTTCATAAATCATTACGAATTCTTCGTTAGCTTTTAGCAGAACTCTTACCTTCCTTCTGCTTTGTTTGGATTTTTCAAATGACTCAATAGAATTTATTAATAAATTATAAATGATACTTTCAAAATCAGAAACAAAAATTCGTTTTAGAATCTGATTTTCATCACAAATAATATCTACTTCAATTTTCTTCTGAACTAAAATGGGATTCAATACCTGTATTATTTCTCTTATAGTTGCACATAAATCTTTTTTTAGCCTTCTTCTTTTATCACTTATAATTTGGTTTGTTACTACCGAAATCCATGACTTTAGGAATATATCATTTTTTTTTAAAGTCCTCAAGGCTTCTCTTAACTAATACTTCTTTTTTCCTATCTAAGGCATTTGAAAGCGAATCAACCCTATTCACTAGCATTGAATTAATTCCCTTTAAATCGTGAACTATAGAAGTAGTAATCAAACCGTTTGTGGCTAATGATCGAAGTAGTTTAACTTCACTAATCAACTCTTCACGTTCTTCTTCATAAAGCTTTACAGTTTTCGCCAATGTTTCTGCATCCTTCTCGGTTTGCTGGCGAGTTTTTTTTTTTTTATCTCTCCCTTCAAGCATTCTTTTAGCAATATTCATTCCTCTATC
>JAJOKP010000089.1 GCA_021129775.1 Clostridiales bacterium | reverse complement strand
CCTACTGGCACCGTTGACTTAATAATCATAGTTGCATCGGGATTAATGGATAATATATTTTCAATAACAAGCTCAACCGTCTTCGTATCAAAATAGTTCTTTTTTGAATCATAATTGGTGGGTGTTGAAATGATAATATATTCTGCATCTTTATAAGCTTCATGAGCATCAGTTGTTGCTCTTAAATCTAATTTTCCTTCTGCTAAGTATTTTTCAATTTCTCTATCAATAATGGGAGATTTTCTATCATTAATCATATCTACTTTTTCTTTGATAATGTCAAATGCTATTACTTCGTTATGTTGTGCCAGTAGTACTGCATTAGATAAACCGACATAGCCTATTCCTACTATTGCAATTTTCATATACTCACTCCTTCAAAATCTGTCTGTCCTGCAAGCTCAATATACTATATTAAAGTACACATAAAATTAACACTAAGTTAACGTACTGTTAATTTAGTGTGAATTTTAAATGTAACGTTGACAACTTTCATAAACACCTAAGAAAAAGTTGTCAACAGCCCCGTCCCCTTGTCACACCCGTTTTACAAATTCATCTCCCTGATCATAGCTGGCATATTTTCGACTAATACTATATCGCTTTCTACCAAGTTTTTCAGTTCGCCATATTCTGCCTTGAGTCCGACAAATTGCGCTTGCGCAACTTTAGCAAATTGGAAGTCTACCATACTGTCACCCATAATTAGTAATTCTTCTTTCTTAATCCCTTCTTTCCTACAAAATCTATTAGCCATATCAGCGTTTGGTTTTGCTAGCATCTCCCCATCATCCGAGCCGATAAAACTAAAATACTTCAAAATATTAGTTTTCCCCAAGTTATAAATGGCTGATTCTTTAGTATCAGCTGTCGCCACGCCTAAAACATAACCCTTTCCTTTAAGGTATTTGAGGCTTTCTTCTACTCCTTTTAGCAATCTGATATCTATATTTTTTTCTAAAGAAGAATGTTGAAAAATCTCAAACAAGCGCTCATTTAAATGTACATTCTCAAACTCAAGGTGCTCGCTCCACATTTTGATGAGTTCTCTACTTGAAAGAGACTGCACTGCACTTTCTTCAGTAAAACCTTCATTTTCATATCCCGATATTTTTTTTAGTTTTTCTATATCCTCTTGGCAGAAATCTAGTTCTGCTTCCATACGTACAAATACATTTGTCATTATTTGATGCCACATAGTTTGAAATTCCACTAATATCCCGTCTTTATCAAACAGTATTCCCTTTATCATTATCGCTGCTAAACTCCTCTATCAGTTCGTTCACTGTGATTTTTTTGCATGTACGTTTTCCGCTATATATCGGGTTTACGTATGAAACAACATGCCCTCTTTTGTTATAAAGTCCAAACCTCAAATACCAATAATCCCTGTTTTTAATATACGAGCTAATGTTCTTCAATAAAGCTTCTGACTGAATTTCGTTTAGCAAAACCTCCTTTATTACCTCTCCATTTAGAATAAATTTACCAACGTATTCATCCTCTACATATTTAGCACCAAAGTTTGTTATTTCAATGCCGTAATCCACATTTTCTAAACTCGCTACTTCTTGTCCTAGCACAATGCTAGAATTTGTAAAGCAAATATCCATTTTTACATATCTTGTAACATATGATTTGCCGCTTTTAACTCCCTTAATAACATTATTTATAGATAGTCCATCACAATATACATAAGTTGCAGGATCGCCATAAATACTCGGTTGATGTGCCCTATCATAATAACTGTCTATTGCATTATGACTGTCGCTTCCCCCAACCCCATATATTTTTATGCCTCTATCCCATAAAAAATCTAAAAACGCAACAGCTTTGTCGTTTGCTTCTTGACTTGAAGGATAAGTTGGATCGTTTATAATTTCAATTGTATTGATCTTTCGAATGTCAAAATCTTTAGCAATAAAACTCCAAGGTCTTAAAAACATATGGTTAATAGAAATATTTGCATGCCCATTATGTTCATCTACTATAGTGCTGAGCAAATTGTCCATTTCTGCCAAGCTACATTTGTAAGAAAGCATTAAATCGTTTTTCTTTAATCCGTGAATATTTATATGCCCGTTTGGTAGTGTTAACTCGAAAGATGGTATTACAATTATGTCTAATTCTTTAAACCCAAAAGGGATACAATTATGCTCTGTCCATGCGATAAAATCAAGTTTCTGGTCGATAATTACTTTTTTAGCTTCAAAAGCATTTAATTCACCGTCAGAATAAGTAGTGTGAGCATGAAAATCACCTTTATAAAAACGTTTTTCATCACTAAGTATTCTATTTTCATCGAACTTTGATCCTTTTGAATTAAACCAAGAAATTTCTTGAAATACTTCATCTCCTAAGTTCCTATGGATTTCTTTCTTTCTCTCTTCTGCTATAGAGTTTTCTATTTTTATAGTAATATCTAACTCCTTATCGTTTCTCTGCTCACAGTTAAAAATCATAAATCTATACAATCCGCTCTCTAAATTATGCTTTAGCGCATTCATAGTTGTGCGTGATTCGCTATAGTGCAGTTGATGTACGAATTTATGGCTCCCATAAATTATTTCGCCTATAAAGATATTTTTTTGGATTGTAGACACGCACATGCACATACGCGTCTTCGTCCATTTCCGATTCAATATGTAATTCATTATTGTAAATTTTTATTTCTACAGCAATTTCCGTAATAGAATCGGTAATTTTCTTATTTATCTTAATTTTTCTCACCTCCTAAATTGTAAAAAGGGGGAATGGCAAATTCCCCCATATGATATTATTGGTTTTTATTCGCTTTATCTAATTCACGTTGCGCCTCTTTTGCCGCTTTGTCTAATGCTTCTCTTGCAGGTTTATTTTCTATTTGCACCTGATCTACCGCATCTGATAGCGCCTGTAATATCGCGCCCCCTGTTGGATCTATAAAGAAAGGGATTGCATACTTATCAATTTGTATAAGCGCCGCATCTGCATCAGGATTTTCTTTTAAGAATTCTATATACTCTGGTAATTCTAATACTGAGTTTCTAACAGGAACATATCCTGTTAACATCGAAAATCTTGCAGTGTTTGCTGTGTTGGTAGCAAATGTTACAAATTCAGCCGCGCCGATTTTCTGGTCTCTTGTTAAATTCTGTCCTTTCGGTATAAAGTACATCAGCCCGCCAAAATAAGGCGCAGGATCATTAGCACCCCAACCTGGTTGATGCGTGACAGCAAATTCATTTTTATATCCTTCTTCAATTGCTTTTTTAACAGCTTCCAAAGCAATTTTGTAGTCTCCAGGCGAACCAGTATATCCTAATGTTTTACCGTACACCCAATCATCCATTGTTTTGTACCAGTACTCCCAGCCCTGTCCACCAAAATGTATGCGCATAATCTCATCTTCATGTATCCATTTACGTACTTGCTCTAGCACTTCTACCCAAGGGTCTGTATTTATTGTCACTGTTTTACCATCTTCCGAAATAAAACGACCTCCATTGCTTGATGCCATATCCGCAATGTTTCCTGAACCCCACATCGGCTGCCACACATGCTCTATAGTATTTACATTCGTGCTTAATCCGATAACATCATCACTTAACCCAGCGATAGACTGCCAAGTTTTAAGATCTGTGACATCTTTTCCTGTTTCTCTTAAAATCGCTTTATTAAAATACAACAATTGTGACGTTCCATAAGCAGGTGCAAAATACATTTTACCATCAATTACTGCCGCTTTCATAAAACCTTTAACTATATCGTCCTTATCATAGTCATCGGGCATAAAATCTTCGAAAGGTTCAACTAGCCCTTTTTGCTGAAACACATGCTCAGATCCCCCAACTACCAAAGCTGGTAATTTTTGCGCTGCATATGCTGCTTGTAGATTTTGGTCAATTTCTTCATAGCTCCCCAAAACAACTGCCTTAACGACGTATTTTTCTTGCGATGCGTTAAACTCATCTACAATTGCTTGTACTGCTTCACCCAGTTTCCCTCCAAGCCCATGCCAAAATTCAATCTCAACAACAGCATTTTTTTCATTATCTTCCGCTTTAACCTGCGCGTCTGTTTTTTCTTCCGGAGTAGTCTGTACAGCAGGAGTGCAACCTGCAATGATAATGCTTAATAACAACAAAACAACAATAACCTTTCTCATAAAATACCTCCTAAATTTTTAATTGGAAACTACCTTTACTGTAAGCATATCTTTTAAAATTTTGCCTCACCACTACTTTCAAAATGCAAAGTCAAACAAGTCACTTAATCCCACTATCTTGCGCAATTCCTGTAATTAGGCGTTTTTGCCCAATTGCAAATACAATAATTAGTGGGACAATTACAATTGTACTAGCTAGCATAATTTCTGACCAATTCCGACCATATGCACCTCCTTGAATAAAAAATTGTCTTAGCGCCTGCGAAACTAAGAAATTCTCATTGCTTCTCAATATAATACTCGGCCACATATAATTGTTATATTGTTGCACAAGAGTCAATATAAATAATGTGTAAAATGCAGATTTGTTTAACGGGAATACTACATGTCTCAATATACTCAAGTGACTTGCTCCATCAATTAGCGCGGCCTCAAAATACTCGTAACTCATCTTTAAAAAAGATTGTCTTAAATAAAAAACTGCAAATACAGATGCTAGGTTTGAAAGCATAAGTCCTGCTAGCGTGTCTAGTAGACCCATTCTTGCAAGAATCACAAAAGAGGGCACGTAGGTCACTGCTCCAGGAAGCATGTAAGTTGTCAACACTAAAACAAAAAGCCATTTTGTATATTTGCCTTTCATAAAAACAATTACGTAACTAAACAATGCTGCAGCTAGAATCATTAAAAAGGAGCCTACAATGCCAACAAAAAGACTGTTTAAAATATACCTCCCAAAACTAAGATTGGCTATACTTTCAATAACTCTGTAGAAGTCAAAGTTGTAAGGCAACAATTTGTATGGTTGCTGCCATATTTCTTTATTGGTTTTAAAAATACCTAAAATCATCCATATGAACGGAAATGAAAAGAATAGTGCAGATACGGCTAGTAATACATGTTTTGAAAGATGTACACTAGCTTTTTTTAAAGCTTCCATAAATATCTCTCCTTTATCCCTTTTACAGCCTCTCACCGCTAGAAATAGTAGATTGCTTCTGTAAGCTCGGGCTAAATACTCCGTGTCGAAAACTTTTACCTAACCATTTACGCATTCCAATTGTACCTGGACTTGCTCACTCATAATGCACATGCTGTTTAGCCATGCGTGCACCAATAATTGACAGTACTAGTGTAATAAACAAAATCACCATAGCAACTGCACTCGCCGCACCCATTTGAAAGTTTTGAAATGCTCTCTCATAGTAAAGATATAAAAGTGTCGATGTGCTTCCACCTGGTCCTCCCTGTGTCATAACCTCGATTTGATCAAATACTTGAATGGCAGAAATAATATTAACGACAGCTAGAAAATATGTTGTAGGGGAAATCATTGGAAGGGTTATATGAAAGAACTTGCTAATTGAATTACAGCCATCTAAAGTTGCAGCTTCGTAAATACTTTTTGGCACCCTCTCTAGGGCTCCCATATAAAAAATCATAGTCCAACCAATAGATTTCCAGACAGTAAAAATAATAATACCTAGCATTGCTGTTTCAGAACTGTGTAGCCATTCAAGCGGAGGAAGCCCCAAAAATTCTAACAGATGATTCGCATATCCTCTGCTCGGCTCGAAAATCCACGACCAAACTAATGATACAGCTACTGCCGGGGTAATCCAAGGACTGAATGTCAACATTTGATAAGTGCTAGACCCTGTAAATTTTTTTTGCAATACCAAAGCAAAGCACAAGCCTAGCACAATCGACGGAATAATCGTCCCTAACGAAAACACAATTGTATTCCAAACTGCCTTAGAAAAATCAGGATCGGTAAAAATATCCACGTAATTTTCGAGTCCTACGAAACTCATCTCTGGTGAAATAAAATCCCAATCAGTAAAACTTATCCCTAACCCTGTAAACAATGGAATAACCCAAAACAAAAGCAAAGATATCATAAAGGGAGCTAGAAATAAAAACTTGGTAGCATTTTGCTTCTTCATAATTTCCTCCTAAAAAGCGGACTAATTCAACTTATATGATGCAGACTATATGGCGCACGCAGCCAAACACGCAAGCAGGTGTAAATCACTTTGTTTGTCTACCCAAATTATTGATCGGCTACTAGAACTAATATACTACAATTAGGCACACAAAATATAAACACCAAGTTAACATATTGTTAATTTGGTGTAAAGTTTGGATTTCTGATGTTTTTTTTGTGTTTTAATCTTGTTTTAAACCCTTATATATTTTACCCCATATTTTTCAAAATGCCGCAAGTAATCCTCTTCTAAAGGCTTGTCAGTCACCATAAAGTCTAGCTTTTCCCAAGATAGTGTGCGATAATTCGCAACATATCCAAATTTAGATTCGTCCACAAGTAAAATTTTACAGCTTGCTCTTTTAAAAACACTCTTCACAATAGAATAAGCTTCTTCATCTGAATTTGTAATACCTCCCGCTATGTCGACTGCATCGACAGAAAAAAACATTTTGTCAAAATTAAAATCGTTGATTGTTTGATTAAAAAAAGTCCCAGTAGTGGTTAAAATGTCTTTATTCACATGCCCTCCAGCAAAAATCAGTCTGTTATTGTTTTTAGCAAATATTTCACCAGATCCTTCAATAACGTACTTCATCAGCAAAACAATAGATGGAGTTACCAAAGTTACGTTCTCTTTACGTTTCAAATAGTTAATTAAGTATGAAACAGTAGACCCTGCATCAACATAAATGCAATCATTATTTTTTATCAAATCCACTGCTTTGAAGCATATTTTTTTCTTTTCTTCTACATTTCTACTTTTTTTCTTTTGATACTGATAATATTCATTATACACAATCTGCTTATTTTTTTTTACTCCGCCATGAATACGTACTAAATCATGCGTCTGCGCCAAAGAGTTGAAATCATTTCTAACCGTTTCCTTTGTAACACTAAAGAGATTAGCAATCTCGGTAATATAAGCAGTTCCATCAGCATTAATGATATCAAGAATTTCCCTGTGTCTTTTTTTCACTTTCAGTGACAATATCTTTCCCCCCCTATTTTCTTCATCTTATCTAAATTAATAATACACGAAAAGCATTGTAATTTCTACTCCCCAAAAGAAATCAAACATAAACTTTTCACAAACTTAATATTAACTTAGTATTGACTTAACATTAATAAGCGATAATTAGAATAGTAGTATACTAAATGCTACTCTAAATCTATTTTGTGGGGTGTTGTCTATGCGTTTAGCAATTTTTACAGAAACTTTTATTCCTCAAGTAAATGGAGTTTCGAAAACTTTAGCAAGATTAGCCAAGTATTTCTCTAATCGTCACTTAAATTTAGATGCTAATAGTTTCTATCCATCAAAAATTGAAATACTTGTAATCACACCAGAATGTGGAACCGTGCCACAGGGCCTACCTTACCAGCTTCATAAAGTTTTCGGGGTTAATCTTCCTGCCTATCCCGAACTTAAAATACCCATCCCAAATCACATTAAAATTTCAAGAATAATGGATGAATTCAAACCTGATATTATCCACTTAGCATCGCCTTTTGTGATGGGATTAAGCGGACTAAAGTATGCTAAGGACTGTAATATCCCGCTAGTTGCTTCTTATCATACTAATATTTCTCAATACCTTAAATACTACAAACTTGAAGTGTTAGATGATTTGTTGTGGCAATTTATACGTTATATTCATAATCAATGTTTAGTAAACTACTCTCCTTCTAAAGACACATTAAACCTCTTAAATATGAAGAGAGTAAAAAATCTGGAAATATGGGATAGAGGAATTGATTGTGAAGAATATAGCCCTAGCTTTAAAGATGAAGATTTAAAACATGAACTACTAAATGGCAAAAAAAAATTACTACTTTATGTCGGGCGGATTGCGCATGAAAAGAATTTAGATATATTAATGAAAGCAATACATCTGGTCAACTGGCAACGAAATGATGTTCAATTAGTTTTAGCTGGCGATGGTCCACTAGCTAATGAATTAAAAGCTAATGCGCCAGACAATGTAACTTTCGTTGGCTACAAACATTCGACAGAACTTGTTAAAATGTATGCTTCAGCAGATATGTTTGTATTTCCTTCTACTACAGAGACTTTTGGCAACGTTGTGTTGGAAGCAATGGCCTCAGGACTGCCAGTTATCGCTCCAGCTTCTGGCGGCATTAAAGATAACTTAATTGATAACTATAATGGCATCAGTTGTCAACCACTTTGCGCTACTGATATGGCAAATGCAATAAATAGACTCTCAAATGACGAAAACTACCGCCTTCTACTGAGCAAACAGGCAAGGCAGTATGCTATGAACAAATCATGGGACGAGGTTTTTAATAGATTGCTATATAGCTACCAAAAAGCACTAGGCAATTGCTCTTTGGTAGACGAATTGATATGCTAAGTGAACTCGCTCATCAAAAGCAAAACACCGTGGATTCAGATGGAGAGTCTGCTACACCTGAGTTAAAACAAAGGGTCCCACATTTGTAGAAGTTGGGGTTTTGTCAGACAGAGGGACAGGGACTTGTCTGGTTCTGTAAAGTTAAGCAAGACCAAACATGTCCCTGTCCCTCTGTCTGACATTAACACTTTTCTCGTACGCTTTTTTCAATAATCAGTATTTATCAAAAAACCTTTTTTCCCATTCTTTGATTAAATTTTCTCTATAATCTGGATGGGCTATTTCAATTAATAGCTTTGCTCTTTGTTTTAATGTCCTTCCTTTTAGTTCTGCTATTCCATACTCTGTAATAATATAGTGAACATCATTCCTTGATGTTGTCACAGCTGCACCTTCAGATAAGTTTGCTACTATTCTCGAAACTTTTCCACCTGCTGCTGTCGATGGCATTGCTATTATTGATTTTCCTCCTTCGGCCATTACTGAACCTCTAACAAAATCAACCTGCCCTCCAACACCGCTTATTTGCCTGTGCCCTATCATTTCTGATACCACTTGACCCATCAAATCTACTTGCAAACACGAGTTAATAGTTACCATTTTATAATTTTTCATTATCACCGTAGGATCATTGGTGTAGTCAGCAGAATACATTTCTACGCTTGGGTTGTCATCGACAAAATCGTAAAGCTCTTTTGTTCCCATTAAGAAATTAACTATCATTTTCCCCTTGTGAATTAATTTCTTTTTATTGGTGATAACTCCCGATTTCACTAGATTCATAACACCATCAGAAATCATTTCAGAGTGAATACCAAGGTCTTTTTTGTCCTTTAAAAATTGTAAGGCTGCATCAGGAATTGCTCCTATTCCTAACTGAAGAGTCGATCCATCTTCAACAAGCGAAGCACAGTACTCTCCAATTTTTTTCTCTATATCTGTTGTTTTAGGCGGTTGCAATTCAACTAACGGTCTTGTCGCATCGACTAGGTAGTCAATTTCAGAAATATGTATGAAAGAATCCCCTAGAGTTCTTGGCATATGTTCATTGATTTCTGCTATGACAAGCTTTGCATGCTCCGCCGCCGGTTTTGTATAATCAACCGAAGCCCCAAAGCTACAATATCCGTGTTTGTCTGGTAAGCTCAAATGAATTAGAGCTACGTCAACTTTCATATATCCATTTTTAAAAAGTTTAGGTACTTCAGAAAAAAAACATGGTGTATAGTCAGCTCTTCCGTCGTTCACTGCATTTCTCGTTCCTGCGCCTACGAAAATGGCATTATGTCTTAAATGTCCTCTCATATCTTCATTGACATAATCACATTTTTGCATTGGCACCATATGCGCAATTTCAATGTCTTCGAACTTTTCTTTGTTATTGACTATCTCATTTAACAATATTGTCGGTTCAGCAATCGCATGACCGCTCACAATTTTGTCGCCTGACTTTATTTTTAAAATTGCTTCATCAGCTGTAAGTATCTTATCTTTATACGTTTTTTTCCATTCCATAGTTTCACCTTCCTATAATTTTAAGTCGAGGGGACAAGTTCCGTGTCCCACTCGACCCACTAAAAGCTATATCAATACCGTGCGTTTTGTTTCTCCTTCTTTTGTCCATCCTCTTTCCTTGTAATAGTCAGCAAGTAGTTGATTGAAATCTTCCCTTGTAATAACTTTATTCTCTGACCCTATCGGGTCATCATGAAATCTTTTTGGCAGAGAATCGTCTTTCATCGTTACACCTTCACGTACATTAAACTCTCTTGTGGTGTTTACAATATTTGTTGCAATTTCTCTTAATTCTTTTTCACCTAAGTGCAGACCTGTTGAAGCTTTTAGCAATATGCTTAATTCGTCCCACATAAGCATATCTCTATAGAACCTGCACATAATATAGGTATCAAATAATGTAAGTCTATCTTCGTATTCTACGAATAATTTCGCTTTTCCTTCTATTTGATCTGGGTCGATTTTTCCTGACAACTCAGGTTTATAAAATGTTGCTCTAAGATGACAAGCTCCTCTATGTGCTGTAGCGTAAGCTAATCCCATACCTTTTAGTACTCGTGGATCATAACCTGATGGCTCTAATCCTTTTACATGAATCGCTAAATCTTCTAACCCTAATTCTTTACTAGCGATTTTTATACCGTCTGCTAAGAGGTTTCCTATTCCTCTTCTATACGCTATATCCTCTATAAGTTGTACAACTTTGTCTACGTCACCGTATTTTATATCTAAATCTAGTTTTCCAAGCTTCGCTGCATCAATTGCAAATGCAACCATGTTTCCAGTTGACATTGTGTCAATACCCATTCTATCGCATAAATCATTCAAATATGTTATTGCATTAATGTCGTCAATGCAACATAATCCACCAAACACATAAAGCGTTTCGTACTCAGGCCCTTCAACTACTGTTCCCTTAAATTTACCATTCTTAATTTTGCTCAATTTTCCACATGCAACAAAGCACTTAATACATGCCTTTGGTTTTACATCCATTTCCTCTTGCATAGCTTCTGCACTAATCTTGTCCCAAGTTTCTAGTGAGCCTTTATGCCAATACTCTGTTGGGAAGCCTTCTTTTGAATTCATTATAGCTACTAACATAGGTGTTCCAAATTTCTTGTATGCTTTAACCCCAGCTGAATTTAAATTCTTTTTAATTAGATCCTTAACAAACGTATTCATCAATTCTGGGTCAGCTATTTTACATTCAGTATTCCCGTGAAAAACTATTGCCTTTACGTTCTTGCTACCCATTACTGCGCCTACGCCAGTTCTTCCTGCACATCTCCAGTAATCGTTGCTGATGCAAGCATACTTTACTAAATTTTCTCCTCCTGGTCCTATTACTACTGCTTGCGCTCTTTTTATGTTCACTTCTTCTTTAACTGCGTCTTCTGTCTTGTATGCATCTAAGCCCCAAAGATGAGAGGCATCTCTAAACTCAACTCCTTCGTCAGATACTACTAAGAATGTTCTATTATCTGATTTTCCCTCAATGATTATTGCATCGTATCCTGTTTTCTTTATGACAGGTGCAACGCTTCCTCCTGAATATGCTTCAGAGTAAATTCCTGTTAGAGGCGATTTTGTAAACACACCATATCTACTGGAGCCTTGCATTTTAGTATCTGATAAAGAACCTGTTACAAACAATAATTTATTCTCTAGGGACAGTGGGTCTACTCCCTTTGGGTTTTCTTTCAATAGCAAATAACTTCCTAGCCCTTTACCACCCAAAAATTTTCTAAATACTTCATCGCCTATTTTTTCTACTTTATAGCTTTTTTTTGTCAAATCTATTCTCAATAATTTGTTGTGAAATCCATACATATTATATCTCCTCGCTTACAAAATATTTTTCCTGCTTTTTCATCTTATCCTTTAGTGAGACCCATTCGACTCACTGCGTTCGCTCAGGGTGACAAGCTGGGATTGGTGCTTTCTACTTTCTCTTTCTCTTTTCTCTTTTCTCTTTTCTCTTTTCTCTTTTCCATTCTCAATTCTCAATTCTCAATTATCTTTTCCTAATCCTTAATCCTTGCAATTTTCTTTGCAAAAGATTTCTTGCCTTCAATATTTCCTTGTCTTGCTATCATAATACGCTGTGCTTGAGGCGGTCCTGCTCCGTGCATAGATTCAGTTCTATAGCCTACAGCAGCTGTTCCTAAAGTCAGGTTCTCTACTAATCGTAAAATTCTCATTCTATTTTCTGTAGATGCTCCATCAATACCTTTTAGGTACTTTTCTAAATATGGTGCAATGTCAGGATTTTTAAAATCTTTTTCTGAAGGCATAGTAACCATCAAACCACCTGCAATGTCCTCTGCTAATCTTGAAATTTCGTACGGAAATCTAGTGACATTCTGTTTACAAACATTTGCCATCAACATATCTATTTGATAATTCCCAGCGTCTGTAGGTTTTCCTTCTGAAGAACAGGCAATACCACAACAATATAATGTTTCGTTTAAGTGCGTCATTTCTATAAGTTTGTCTTTGATATGAGAAGCTTTATTTGCACCGTTATACTCTGCTGCAAGTGCTGCCGCTCCTATTAGCACATCTCCAACTCCTACTTTACATCCACCATAACTTTGACGATGGTAGCCCGCAAATCTCTCCACTAAAATTCCTGCAAATTCTGTTTCTCCATTTAAAAAAATTCTATCATTCGGAACAAATACATCGTCAAATATTACTAAGGTTTCATGACCACCAAATTCTTTATTACCTAAATCGACGTCTGCATCTTCTTCTAATTTTCTTAAGTCACATGATTGTCTACCATAAATTATCGTAATTCCCTCACTGTCTGTAGGAATTGAAAAAGCAATAGCCCAATCTTTGTCTTCAGGTTTTAGCGCTCTTGTTGGCATTACCATAACTTCGTGGGAATTAACCATACCTGTTTGATGCGCTTTTGCACCTCTTACCACTACTCCGTCTTCTCTTCTTTCAACAACTCTTAAATACATGTCAGGATCTGATTGCTGGCTTGGTGATTTACTTCTATCTCCTTTAGGGTCTGTCATCGCTCCATCTATTACATAATCAGTGTCCTGAATATATTCTAAATACTCCGTAAACAGTCTATGATAGTTTGTGCCGTGCGCCTTATCTATTTCGTATGTTGTACTATATGTGGAGTTTATCGCATCCATCCCAACGCAGCGTTGAAAACAACATGCTGTGTTTTGCCCAAGTAGCCTTAACATTTTCACCTTGTTTCTCAAATCATCAGTACTTTGATGTATATGTGTAAATCTATTTACTCTTCTTCCACTCAAATGCGAAATAGCTGTCATCACATCTTCATGTTCAGGTTTCCCTGCCATTTCATACGTCATTGCTATAGCATTTAATGACGGACGTATTATTGGATGTTCGATTGGATTTTCTATTAATTCTCCAAACATGTAAACCTTTAAATTTAACTTCCTCAAACTTTCAATATACTGTTCCTTAGTTAGACGTGCCATGCTTTATCACCCTTTCATTTTTTTTACTAGTGACAGTTTCAGGGGGGGCACAAGGGGCCGGTTCTTTTGTGTCTCCTTGGATTTACAATGCATCGACACAAAAGAACCGTCCCCTTGTGTCCTTACCCTTTGTGTCCTGCGTGTTAATAGAGTTTTCTATATATCTCTGCTATTTCATCACGTGACAACTCTACGTAATTGTTCGCTAACAACCTCTGTTGCCCCGCTATTACTCCATCTGCGAAAATATCAATTTCTTCTTCTTTCATGCCGTACACTCTAAGCTCTTTCTTAGTTGTTATCTTGTTTAGTAATGTTTCAAGTATATCATAAATATCCTCTGAATTGTCTACTCCAAGTTTGTCAGCTAGTAGTTGATTTAATTTTGCGATTTTCCCGTTAGGATCTTTTTGATTATAAACTTTAAATACTCCAGTAAATATCTGATAATTTGCTTCGCCATGTGGCACTCCATATTTCCCGCCTAAAGGATATGACAATGCGTGTACAGCTCCGACCCCAGCATTTCCAAACGCAACACCAGCAAACGTGCTTGCCACTAGGAAGTCTTCAATAATCTCACTTCTAAACTCTTGACCCTTTTCTATAATTTTAACATATCCGTCAATTATCATTTCAATAGCCTTCACGCTAAATAACTCAGTAAAACTATTTGCTTTAGGTGATACGTACGCTTCCACTGCATGAATTAATGCATCTATAGAGCTGTACGCAAAATATTTGAATGGCAGTCCTAAAAGTAATTCAGGTATAATCGCTGTATAATCTGGATACAGCTCATCTACTGCTAAACCCATTTTTGTTTCTTTTGAGACAATTTTAGCAATTGAAATATTAGTGACTTCACTGCCTGTTCCGCACGTTGTTGGAACAACTATCAACTCTTTGTCTTTGATAATTGGTATTTTTTTCTCGAATACATCCAAAGTATTTGTTACGTCTTTTAAAACCAATATTTTGGCTATATCTATTACAGAACCACCACCTATTGCAAAGACTCTTTGGCATTTCTCGTTTTTATATTCTGACGAAATTTTATCAATCATTTCGTCTGATGGCTCTCCACCATACTTTTCTTGAAAGCAGAAATCTGCTTCTAATTTCAAGGGCAGCATAAATTCATCAAACAAAAACTCATGTGTAATTACTAAATCACCTTGTCCAATTTTAAATTCACTTGCAAACTCTTCAAACTTTTCAAATCTTGATATTTCTGGCTTAATGCTTAACATTTTCATTTTTAATTACTCCCTTCAGTTTTGGTTGGTCTTTGTTATTTTTTTAACACTTGTTTGTAAAAAAAATTTCATCGTCTCATTCCGTATTATAACATACTAATCTAATTTTTTCACTAACAACAATTTAAAAATTATTTTTCTATTTTTTCACAAATATTTTGGTTGTAGGAGACAAGAAGACGACTATTCTGTATAGAACACAAGTCTGTTAAAACTCAGAATCTATTGCAAATAGTGCTGGCACTCCGCCAGTATGAATAAATATTATATTTTCATCTTTGTCAAAATACCCTTTCTTCGCTAGTGATAGTAAACCCCCAAAAGCTTTCCCCGTATATACGTGATCTAGCATTATCCCCTCACTTCTTGCGACTAACTTTATAGCTTCTGTTCCTTCTGTAGATGGAATTGCATATCCTTCTCCCACGTAATCTTCAATCATTATTTCTTCCTCTACTATGTTTCTATCAAACCCCAATAATTTCAAAGCCCCATTTGCCAGATCCACTATAGTCTTTGAAAGTTCTTTGTTAGAAGATATGTTGATTCCAGTCACTTTAATATTTTTACTCGATAGTTTTATTCCAGCTATTAATCCCGCTTGTATTCCACCTGATCCTGATGCACATACAACATGATCAATCTTGATAGCATCTCTTCCTGCTTGTGTAATCATTTCAAAAACTGCACTCACATACCCAAGCACCCCTAAAGGAACGGAACCTCCAGTTGGAATAAAATATGGTTTTTTACCATTAAATTCTAGTTGTTTCATTATGCTATCAATTTCTTCTTTTACAATTTCTTTGTCATCTGTATCTACAAAATGTACTTCTGTACCTAATATTTTACTTAAAAGCAGATTCCCCTTTAACGAGGTTACACCTCTTTTTTTCAGCACTAAAATTGTCTCTAGATTTAATACTCGACACGCCGCGCCAGTCAACATCGCATGGTTTGATTGAGCAGCCCCAGTTGTAATAATTGTACCGCATTTCTTCTGCTTTGCATCTGCTAATAAATATTCTAATTTCCTAATCTTATTACCACCCAACCCAAGACCAGATAAATCTTCTCTTTTAATAAATAAGTTTAAACCCGCTTTTTCACTCAGATTTTTCATTTGATAAAGAGGTGTGGGATAGCAACCAAGATTAATTTTGCGGACAGAGTCTAAAGTCTTCAAATTATTTCCTCCTCGCTTATTTATATTCATCATATCAAATCCTCTTTAATTGTTTTTCTTCTGTAAAATGTTTTCTATATGCTGCGAAGGCGCCTATAGTTGTTGTAATGGCAACTGCAGATACTAACATAAATGTCACCATTATTTGATATTTAATTGCTAAAACAGGCGACTGTCCTGCTAAAATTAACCCTGTCATCATCCCAGGTAGTTGCACTATTCCTAATGTTTGCATAGAATCTACTATAGGTTGCATCCCTGTTCTTATTGAATCGCGAATCAATCGTATTGATGCCATTCTTTCTGTTGCGCCTAGGGCTAATTTGATTTCTATTTCACAAGAATTGCTAGAATAATTTTCATGCAATTGCTTAAAGGTTAGTCCTAGTGCAACCATTGCATTACCGACAACCATCCCACTAACTGGTATTACTTGAGACGGCATATATTCAATTGCGCCGATAATTACTAACACTGCTATTGTAACAAAAGCTCCTGCTAAAGCTGAAATGAAAGCGATTAAACTCAATCCCTCAACGCTCATGCTCTTTTTAGCTGCTACACGACTAGCATTATACACCATAAGTAGTAATATAACCGTCGTTACTACTTTGCTGTCAATTTCGAATATGTAAGTCAACACTATACCTATAAACGATAATTGAACAATCGCCCTTATGATTCCTATTATTATTTCTTTTTCTAGGTGCAGTTTCTGTGATTTTGAAATGCCTAGCGCTATAAATATCAATATAGACGTCATTAGTAAAGTTGTAATATCCACTACATCAGCTCCTCGTACAATATCAAATATATAGTAGAATAGTCCTCGCCACACTATTTACCACCATTCATTAAAAAAATCATTTATTTGATCTTGGCTCTGCTCTTTAAAGTACGAGTTAGTTTCAGCATCTTTTAGCACCTTCCCCTTTTCTAAGAAAATTGTCCTCTTTCCCATTCTCTTAGTTTGTTGCAAATCATGAGTCACTAATACTATTGTAATTCCCCAATCATTGTAAATTTTTGTAATGAATTCTTCAACAATTTTTGTATTAACTGGATCTAGAGATGAAGTTATTTCGTCTAGTAATAAAACCCTTGGTTTTAGCATTAACGTTCTTATTAGGCAGATACGCTGTTGCTCTCCACCCGACAAGTCCTTGCAGTTTTTCTCTAAAATACTGCGTTCTAAATTTAGCTGTTCTAACATATTAAAAATATAATCTTTGTCCACAGCAAGATTATGGATATTTGATGAATATTCGATATTCTCTTTTACTGTTTCACCAAATAGGTATGGTTTTTGAAAGACAAAGCCTACTTCTTTTCTAAGTAATACAGGATTTATTTCATTTATATTTTCGCCACAATAGTTAATTTCCCCACTTGAAATTGAAGATAGGCGATTTAGTAGTCTCAGAAAAGTAGATTTACCACTTCCTGAAGGCCCAATGATATTAACAAATTCACCTTTTTCAATAATCAATGACAACCCCCTTATAATATTAGTGCTATTGATTCGTACGCTGATATTCTTTATGTCATACAATGGCATTTTTTCACCTGCTTTTCCTGCTAATTATTCTCTTTACCTTTCACCTAGCATCATGTATAATTCTTCTATAGGCAGAGTAGACGTTATGCGTAAAGTGTTAGGAGATGGGAAGTTGCT
>JAJOKP010000020.1 GCA_021129775.1 Clostridiales bacterium | reverse complement strand
TGAAGAAATTAGAAAGAGCTTAGAGAAAGAAATAAAGAGAAAACGACAGAAGTACAACAATGAGTGGAATGCTGATCTTGTTGGTATTAGCTCTGGGAAAAGAGATGGACTTAGAGTATCACTAAAAGCGTTGAGAGGAATTTGCGGTTAGGCTTGATTTTATAAAATAAATAGATTATTATGAGAATGAATACATACGCTACGAGTAACTTATTTACAATGTTCATTTCTGATAATACACAAGGGAGCTTTCTATTCTTGCTTTTCCTACAGTAATTTAACGCTATCGCACATGTTTTTCTTTTTGGCATATAGCTGATAAAGAGATAGAATAATTAGTAGGATTAGCAAATTTAATTTTAACGTGAGAGGGGCGGGGCAAATGCTTTGTGAAGAATGTAAAATAAATGTAGCTACAGTTCACATGACGAAAATCATAAATGGTTCAAAAGATGAAATTCATTTGTGCGAAACGTGTGCTCGTGAAAGAAAGGATGAAGATTTTGAAGCAGCGTTTGATATACCAAAATTATTGGCGAGTCTTTTAGACATGAATATAGATAAGCAGCAAAACCAGCCATCCGTAGCTAGTCCTAAATGCCAGAATTGTGGAATGACTTATTCTGACTTTAGACGCACTGGGAAACTAGGTTGTGGTAGATGCTATGATGCTTTTAGAAATAATATACTGCCACTGATAAAAAGGATTCATGGGAATACACGACATGAAGGAAAATTACCTAAAAGATCAGGAGGAGTAATTAATCGAAAACGAGAATTAAAGAGAAAAAGGAGTGTACTAAAGCAGATGATAATTGAAGAAAAATTTGAAAAGGCAGCAATTCTAAGGGATGAAATAAAAAAAATTGAAGAAGATATTAATGAAAATAGGAGGTGAAACCGTGCCCAGTGATGCGTATGAAATTAAGAAAGAAGCAGACATTGTTGTTAGCAGTAGGGTGAGACTAGCTAGGAATTTTGAAAATCTTAGTTTTCCACTTCTAAACAAAAATACTAATGAAGATGAAATAATAGAGAAAATATATTTAGCCATAGCCGAAGGAGATGAAAGCAGAAAAGATGAGTTTGCTTTAATTACTATAGCTAACATAGATAAAATCGATCGATTAAACTACGTTGAAAAGCATCTAATAAGCATAATGTTAAGTAAGAATATTAGAACAGGAGCTTTTGTGCTTAGCAAAGATGAGACAATTAGTATAATGATAAATGAAGAAGATCATGTTAGAATTCAGTGTATTTTACCAGACTTGCAATTAGAAAAAGCGTTAGAGGAAACTTATAAAATAGATGATTTAATTGAAAAACGAATGACGTATGATTTTGATGAAAAATTTGGGTACTTGTCATCATGCCCGACGAATATAGGAACAGGATTAAGGGCCTCGGTAATGCTTCATCTACCAGTACTAAATAATATTGGATACATTACTGGCATTAGGAGAGTAGCAGGACAAATAGGACTTGCCGTTAGAGGAATATATGGAGAAGGAACAGAAGCTAAGGGGAATTTATTTCAAATATCAAATCAAATAACACTGGGAATTTCAGAAGAAGAAACGTTAAAAAATTTGAAAAACACGGTGGTGCAAATAATTCAAAAAGAGAGCACACTTAGAGAGAAATTATTATTAGAAAAAAAAGATGACATTGAAGACAGCGTTTTTAGGGCGCTTGGAATACTGAAAAATGCGCGAATTATTACGTCTAATGAAGCAATGAAGCTAATTTCGAATTTGAAATTAGGAGTGGCTTTGAATATAATTCAAGAGATTAGTTTTAAGAAAATAGATCAGCTTATGGCAATAATACAGGTGGGGTATTTGCATAAACACTATAAAAAAGATCTCACAGAAAAAGAAAGAGATATTAAAAGAGCAGAAATTATTAGAGAGAAAGTGAAGTGAGGGAGGAACATTATGTCTATATTTTCAAAATTTACTGAGCGTGCACATAAGTCGGTATTAATATCGCAACAGTTTGCAAGGGAGATGAAGCATAACGCAATAGGAACAGAACATTTATTGTATGGATTGCTCGAAGAAGGAAGTGGCATAGCAGCACAGACTTTAAAAAATATGAAATTGGATACGCCTACAATTAAGAATAGAATAGTTGAGACGCTTGGAAAAGGGACAAGTAACGTTGAGATTGTAGGGTATACTGCCAGGACAAAAAGAATTTTTGAGCTAAGCTTTGCTGAAGCTAGAAACTTAGGACATAATTATATTGGAACGGAGCATTTGCTTTTGGGGCTACTGCGAGAGGGTGAAGGCGTAGCTGCAAAGATATTGATAGCAGAAGGTCTAGACTTACCAAAAGTAAGAGAAGAAGTGCTCAAATTACTCAACGCTGGAGCTGCAACAGAGACTAAAAACAAAACAAAAGAAAATGGTGAAAGGAAAAAAACTCCTAATTTGGATAAATTCAGCAGAGATCTTAATCTGCTTGCAAAAGATGAGAAGCTTGATCCAGTAATTGGCAGAGAAAAGGAAATTGAAAGAATAATCCAGACATTAAGTAGAAGAACCAAAAATAATCCCTGCCTAATAGGTGAAGCAGGAGTTGGTAAAACAGCAGTTGTAGAAGGATTAGCAATAAAAATTGTCGAGGGGGATATTCCCGAAATTCTAAAAGGTAAGAGAATAGTATCTATTGACTTGCCGTCTATGGTTGCGGGTGCGAAATATAGAGGTGAATTTGAAGATAGATTAAAAAAAGTGTTAGAGGAATTACGTGTGTCAGGAGATGTTATTCTATTTATTGATGAGTTGCATACAGTTATAGGTGCTGGTGGCGCGGAAGGCGCAATTGATGCATCTAGCATTCTAAAACCATCACTAGCTAGGGGTGAGTTTCAGGTAATTGGAGCTACGACAACAGATGAGTATAGAAAACACATTGAGAAAGATTCTGCGTTTGAAAGGAGATTTCAGTCTATTACAATAGAAGAACCTTCAGTAGAAGATACAGTGAAAATTTTAGAGGGGATAAATGATAAATACGAGGCTCATCATCAAGTGAAAATTACTCATGAGGCATTAAAGGCAGCCTCGGAACTATCAGATAGATATGTTAGTGATAGGTGTTTGCCAGACAAAGCTATCGACTTAATTGACGAGGCGGCTTCCAAAAAACGCTTGCATGTTGCAACACCTCCTATAGACATTAAAGATTTAGAAGAAAAAGTAGAAAAACTTTTGAATGAAAAGGACGAAGCTATTAGTATTCAGGAATTTGAACGTGCCGCGGGCATAAGAGATCAAGAAAAGGCTATAAAAGAAAAACTAAAGAGCATTCAAAACGAATGGGAGAATAAGGTTCAAAAAGAAGAAGCAACAGTAAATGCTAATGATATAGCTGTAATTCTTTCTAATTGGACAGGTATCCCAGTGGAAAAAATACACCAGGAAGAAACAGAAAAACTATTGAGATTGGAAGAAATAATACACAAAAGAGTCATTGGGCAAGAGGAAGCAGTAAAATCTGTGTCAAAAGCAATAAGGAGAGCGAGGGTCGGTCTAAAAGATCCTAATCGCCCTATAGGTTCTTTTGTGTTCCTTGGACCAACTGGCGTAGGGAAAACGGAACTTTCTAGGGCTTTAGCAGAAGCCATGTTTGGCGATCAGGATGCGATGATTAGAATAGATATGTCAGAATATATGGAAAAGCATGCTGTTTCAAGGTTGATTGGCTCACCACCTGGATACGTAGGATATGATGAAGGGGGACAATTAACTGAGAAAGTTAGGAGAAAACCATATTCAGTTGTGCTGTTTGATGAAGTAGAGAAGGCGCATCCCGATGCTTTTAATGTTTTATTGCAAATTTTAGAAGATGGGCGATTAACTGATGGAAAAGGTAAGACTGTGAATTTTAAGAACACTGTAATTATTATGACCTCAAATGTGGGAGCGCACACAATTAGAAGACAAAGGACTCTGGGGTTTGTTTCTGAAAAAGGAGATGTAGCTAAAACTGAATACGAGAAAATGAAAGAGAACGTAATGGAGGAATTAAGAAAAACATTTAGACCAGAATTTCTAAATAGAATTGACGACATTATAGTTTTTCATGTTCTTGATAAAATACAGATAAGAAAAATTGTAGACTTGTTGTTGGAAGGCTTGAATGATAGACTGCAAAAACTAAATATTAAATTAAACGTAAAAGATATTGCTAAAGATTACATTGCAGATAAAGGGTTTGATGAAAAATTAGGAGCACGACCTTTAAAAAGGGCTTTGCAAAAAATGCTAGAAGACGAGATTTCTGAAGAATTTCTTAGAGGGAACATCAAAGAGGGTGACACAGTAGAAGTGGATATTAAAGACGGGGAAATAGCAATAGATAGAAAGTGAAAAACATGAACAAAATTAAGGGGATAGGAACCCTGATTTTCTGAAGGAAAGAGGGTATCATGACAAAGATAAAGAGTAAATTTTTTTGCGCAAAGTGCGGCTACGAAACTCCTAAGTGGATGGGGCGTTGCCCTGGGTGCGAAGAGTGGAATACTTTAGAAGAAGAAATTTTAGCATCGAAAAATAGTTTTAAAAGGTTACCAACACTTGTAAGTAGCACTAAACCGCAAGCAATTGAATCTGTAGGGAGTGGAGCTTTTGACAGATATAATACTCAAATTGAAGAGTTGAATAGAGTATTGGGTGGAGGAATTGTAAGGGGATCACTAATACTAATATCTGGAGAGCCAGGAATAGGGAAATCGACATTAATATTACAAATGGCAGCTACCATTGCAAAACAATATGGGGAAGTTCTGTATGTGTCTGGGGAAGAATCAGAAGAACAAATCAAAATGAGAGCGGAAAGGCTTAGAGCGGTAGTGGATGGTTTATTCGTTATTTCAGAAACGAATATTAACGTAATTGAAAAATTTATTGACGAAATGATGCCAGTACTAATAATAGTAGATTCTGTACAAACCTTGTACAAGGACGATTTAAGCTCGGCCCCAGGGAGTGTATCGCAAGTAAAGGAGTGCGTAAATAATCTTATGCGTATAAGCAAACTAAAAAATATTCCGATTTTTATTGTCGCACATGTTACCAAGCAAGGGGAGTTAGCTGGACCAAGAGTCCTAGAACATATGGTAGATACAGTGCTTCATTTTGAAGGGGAGAGAACACAGGAATTTCGCATATTACGTGCTTTGAAAAACAGATTTGGAACAACGAGTGAAATAGGGGTATTTGAAATGGAGCAAGAGGGTTTGGTAGAAATTTCAAATCCTTCGGCGATGTTTTTAGATTCACTAGCAACTAGTTCAGAGGGATCAATAGTTGTAGCCACTATGGAAGGAACGCGCCCTTTGTTAGTGGAAATTCAAGCTTTGGCAGTGCCTACTATTGTGGGGTTCCCAAGAAGAACTGCAGTAGGCGTTGATTTGAATAGACTTAATCTAATTATTGCAGTATTAGAAAAAAAAATGGGGTTGCCACTTTCGAACTATGATATTTATGTAAACGTTGTTGGTGGGCTGAAATTAGAGGGTACTTGCGCAGATTTAGGGCTTGCCATTGCAATTCATTCAAGCTTTAGAGGAGAACAGATAGCTACAAAAAAATTAATAGCCGTTGGGGAAATAAGCTTAACAGCAGATCTAAGACCAGTTGCGCATCTAAACAAAATGTTAAGAGAAGCAGCAAAAATGGGATTTTCGACCTGTATAATCCCTAGTAAAACTAAAACAGAAGAAATAAAGGGACTAAATATTAGGGGTGCAGACAACCTTGAAACTGCATTAAATATGATTTTAGCCGACGACTAAAAAAACTAAGCTCCTTTTTTCGCAGCACTAAATTATAATAAGCCGTACTTGCCTAATGCGTTAAGCTGAGTATAGTAATCCTTAATCATAGACTCGAAATCTATATCAAAAGTGTTGCAAAGTGCTGTAAGATAAAAAATGTTTTGGGAAATTTCTTGAACAACTTTGTCGCGACAAATATCGCAGATCTCGCCTTCTATGTGGGTTTTCATGTAGCTACTCAATTCTGAATATGTTATGTTTTTCGGGGTTTCTTGTTTAGAAGCATTAATACTAATGCATCCACAATACGTAGCTGATTTTGTCACCGCTCTGTTTACTTTGGCGGTGCTCTCTTGTAGTTTGGTTAAGATATCTAGTACGCTTTTATGTCGCGTGGTGATTTCTTTTACTTTTGTTTCAAAACTATTGATAGTAAAATCTTTCATTGTGTTCTCTCCTTTTAAATTTTTTATTTATCTTAGTAGTATGTATTTTGTGAGCATGGAGAAGAAAATTAACTATACTTATTATACTCTAAAAAAGCGCGAAGTGCAAAAAAAGTTTTCTTTGACAGAATTCACCAACTAGGTTATAATAGAAGTGGAGTGTTTTTTCAAAATCGAGGGGATGTGTAGATATGTATAGTGTTGGTGACTTGATTGTTTATCCAATGCACGGGGCTGGCGTAATTGAAGCTATTGAAGAAAAAGAGGTTTTAGGAGTGTTAAGAAAATATTATATTATGAGACTGCCTTTAGATGATATGATGGTAATGATACCACTAAGCAGTGTTGAAGATATCGGTATAAGAAGGGTTGTCCAACCAGACATAATAAAAGAAGTTATTGTTGTATTGGCGGAAGATGAAACCAGTGTTTCGCAAAATTGGAATAGGCGTTATAGGGGTAATATTGATAAAATAAAAAGCGGGAATATTTTTGAAGTAGCAGAAGTAGTAAGAAACTTAATTCTTAGAGATAGAGATAAATCTCTTTCAACTGGTGAGCGGAAAATATTAAACAACGCGAGACAAGTACTTTTAAGCGAAATAATATTGGTAGATAACATGTTAGAAGATGATGCAAAAAAGTTGATAGAAGACTCAGTTAGAGGGAATCTGATGAAAGGGTAACCCGCCAGATTCGGCGGGCAAGCTCTCCAGAATCGGCGGGTAAACCCTCCAGAGTCGGCGGGTAAACGAGAATATGATAATAAAATAGTAATAAAATTCAGAAATGGCATAAAGAGCCGGCGATTGTGGGCAGACTAGAGGAAGGGAGGTGTGGTTTTATATGATAAATAAAATAATAAGAGGGATTTTCACTGTATTAGGGTTATTGACTGGAATAGCAATATTTGTTTACGCAAATAGTTTTACTGGCTTGATATCTAAAGAAAATAGTCTTGTATGGTATGTTACCGGAATTATAATTTCGTCATTAATTGGTGCGGGATTATCTTTTGGTTTTGCTCCGCGATTAACATCTTTTGGTCTGAATACGGCTAATAGGATTGAATTGCAACTTAGTAATATGCCGACAGCTAAATTGATTTCTGGTTCTTTGGGACTTATAATTGGATTAAGTATAGCCTATTTAATAAGTGGGATATTTAATAACATTCCATTTCCATTTGTAGGCACAGTTCTCTCAACAGCAGTATATATTTTCATGGCATATTTGGGTGTGACAACTGCAACGAAAAAAATTAGCGATTTCGCTGATTTACAGTCGATATTCAAGAAAAATACTGAAAATAGTAAAGTGATTAATGAAAACGAAGTATTTCCAAAAATTTTAGATACAAGTGTAATTATCGACGGTAGAATTGCTGACATATGCAAAACTGGGTTTGTAGAGGGACCACTTGTTATACCAGAATTTGTACTAGAAGAATTAAGACATATAGCCGATTCTTCCGATACGTTAAAACGAAATCGAGGTAGAAGGGGCCTAGATATACTAAATAGGATACAAAAAGAATTAGATATAAAAGTAGAAATAAGCGAAAAAGACTTTCCAGATGTTGCGGAGGTGGATACTAAGCTTCTGAAATTAGCACAGTTCATGAATGGGAAAGTATTAACAAATGACTATAATCTTAACAAAGTTGCAGAGTTCCAAGGTGTAGTGGTGCTGAACATCAACGAGTTGGCAAATGCAGTAAAACCTGTGGTGTTGCCAGGCGAAGAAATGATAGTTTTAGTTGTTAAAGATGGTAAAGAGTCAGGGCAAGGACTCGCTTACTTGGATGATGGAACCATGATAGTGGTAGAAAATGGGAGAAAGTTTATAGGTCAAGAGGTAGATGTTATGGTAACAAGCATACTTCAGACCGCCGCAGGCAGAATGATTTTTGCAAAGCCCAAATCGCTAATCGACAAAACAGCGTGAGAGTTGGGAAAGGATATAGTTGGTCAGTTGGAAAGTTGGTTAGAAAAAGAGAAAAGAGAAAAGAGGAAAAAAAGAGAGTTAGAATAGAAAAGAGAATTGAAAATTGAGAGTGGAAAAGAGAAAAAAGAATGGAGAATTGAAAAAACGTATATTCAAGAGCGAATCTTGCTCTTTTTTTATGTGAAATATGGTACAATAACATGAGACAAAAAAGAAGAAAATTGATTATCAGAGAAGGTGATGTTGTTGAGAATTAAAAGATCAATCGCCATTATCGTTGCTGCGGGTCAAGGCACGAGAATGGGAGGAGAAATGAATAAGCAATTTTTGTTATTAAGAGGAAAACCAATTTTAGCGCATACAATTGATGCGTTTGAGAAATGTGAGAGTATAGATGAAATAATAATAGTAGTTGCTAAAAATGAAATAGACTATTGCCGAGGAAATATAGTTGAAAAATATGGGTATTCTAAAATCACGAAGATAATTGCGGGTGGTAAAGAGAGAATAGATTCGGTGTATTTAGGACTATGCGAAATTGCTGATTTCAACAGTGTAGTTACTATTCACGATGGTGCTAGACCGCTAATTACAACTCTAAAGATTAAAGAATGTATAGGCATTGCAGGGAAATCGGGAACGGGAGTACTTGCAGTACAAGTGAAGGATACTATTAAAATCGTGAATTCTGACATGAAAATTGAGAAAACACTCAGTAGAAGTGAATTGTGGACTATTCAAACTCCGCAAGCATTTGGTTACCCTATAATTAAGAAAGCATATGAATCGAATTTGAGAAAACGTTCAATAAATGCAGATGCTAGTAGAGAGAATCCCATAAATATAGTAACAGATGATTCGAGTTTAGTCGAGCAAATGGGCGTAGCAGTGCAAGTAATAAAAGGTGATTATGATAATATTAAAATCACAACGCCAGAGGATATCATTATTGCCAGTGAAATTCTTAAGAAAAGGAGTGAAGGTATAAAGTGAGAGTCGGATTAGGTTATGACGTTCATAAATTAGTTGAAGGTAGAGATTTAATAATAGGAGGTGTCAATATTCCGCATACAAAGGGTCTTTTGGGTCATTCTGATGCAGATGTTCTTGTGCATGCAATTATAGATGCGTTATTAGGAGCAGCATCGTTAGGAGATATTGGGAAGCATTTTCCAGATGCGAGCGATGAGTACAAAGGAATAAATAGCTTGCTTCTTTTAGAGAGAGTTAGCGAACTACTGAAAGAATACAACTATACTATTAACAATATCGACGCCACGATAATAGCGGAAAAACCTAAAATGGCGGAGTATATTTCTTTAATGCAGGAAAACATAGCTAAAACGCTAGAGGCAAGTAAAAATGCAATTAGCATTAAAGCAACAACAACCGAAGGCTTAGGGTTTGTCGGGAAAGGAGAGGGGATATCGGCACAAGCAATCGTTACAATAATAAATTGCAAGTGAACTTGTTTAGCCGAGCCTGAACGAGTTCAGGCTCGGATGATGCAAAGCAAGTAAGTACTAAAACAGCAGTTGAAGCTATTGACTTTCTTAGTAAATTTGTATATGCTATACATTAATAAGATACACGGTATAGGGAATAGTAAAAAAACACACATTGAAGAGAGAAAGTCCTTGGCTGGAAGACTTTCATGTAAATGTTTTTCGAACCAACCCTAAAATGCAGTTCTAATACACTGCAAGAATACCATTTATTATTAAGTGAACTGAATTCTTAACAGGGATTTGGTTAAGTAGAGTGGTACCGCGTGAGTGAATCTCTCGTCTCTATATGTATAGAGCCGAGAGTTTTTTTGATGAAAGAGCAAGTGGGTGCGCTTCTTGTGACTTTGTCTTTTACAAATAAGCGTATACTAAGTAAAATAGTTAAACGAGAGGAGAAAATATAATGGGAAAAAGTAAAAGCCAATTTGTAAGTGAAATTACACCAATGGATGAGGATTTTGCACAATGGTATACTGATGTAATTAAGAAAACGGACATGGTAGACTATTCATCGGTTAAAGGTTTTATGGTAATAAAACATTATGGTTATGCAGTTTGGGAAAACATTCAAGCTCATCTTAACAAGAGGTTTAAAGATACAGGACATAAAAACTGCTACTTTCCACTGTTGATACCAGAGAGACTATTGCAAAAAGAGGCAGAGCATGTTGAAGGTTTTGCTCCAGAAGTCGCATGGGTGACACACGCTGGGAAAGAAAAACTAGCTGAAAGGCTTTGTATTAGACCTACATCAGAAACCATTATATGTGAAATGTATGCTAAATGGCTAAAGTCATACAGAGACCTGCCGTTTTTGTATAATCAATGGTGTAACGTAGTGCGTTGGGAAAAAAGCACAAGACCATTTCTTAGAACTTCAGAATTTTTATGGCAAGAAGGGCATACATTACACGAAACATATGATGAAGCACAAGAAGAGACGATCAAAATATTAAATATTTATAGAGAAATGGCAGAAGAATTTCTAGCAATGCCTGTTCTAGTTGGAAAGAAAACTGAGAAAGAAAGATTTGCTGGTGCTCACTCAACTTATACAATGGAGGCCCTAATGCATGACGGAAAAGCATTGCAGGCTGGAACATCTCATAATTTAGGACAGCATTTCACTAAAGCGTTTGACATTGAATTTTTAGATAGAGATGGAGAGTTGAAAAATCCGTACCATACATCATGGGGAGTTTCAACTAGGCTAATTGGTGGTATTATAATGACCCATGGAGATGATCGTGGACTGGTTTTTCCGCCTAAAGTTGCGCCAATAGAAGTTGTAATTGTGCCAATTGCTACGCAAAAAGAAGGCGTCAAAGAGAAAGCTGCGGAATTATTTGAAAGACTAAAAAACACAACTAGAGTAGAATTAGACGATAGAGAACACTACTCGCCGGGATGGAAATTTAACGAATGGGAAATGAAGGGCGTGCCTGTCAGAGTAGAGATAGGTCCTAAAGATATTGAAAAAGGGCAAGCTGTATTATTTAGAAGAGACACACTAGAAAAAACTATTGTAGCGTTAGAAGATTTAGAAAAAGAAGTGACAAGGCTATTAGACGATATTCAGAAGAATTTGCTATACAAAGCTAAAAGGGCAAGAGACGAGAAAACATTCTACGTACAGAGTTTTGAGGAGTTAAAAGATATTATGTCAACTAAGCAAGGTTTTGCCAAAGCTATGTGGTGCGAAGATCCAGAATGTGAAGAACGTATTAAAAGAGAATTGGGAGTTACAATAAGATGTATTCCGTTTGAACAAGAAAAACTAGGAGACAGCTGCCCTTTCTGTGGAAAAGAAGCTAAAGAAATGGTATACTATGCTAAAGCGTATTGATTTTAAAAAAGTGAAGGTGATGAAAAAATGGACGTTAGAGTAAGATTTGCACCTAGTCCGACAGGCTTTGTTCACATAGGCAGTTTGAGAACAGCGTTATATAATTATTTATCTGCAAAACAAAAGAATGGCAAGTATATTCTTAGGGTTGAAGATACAGATAGAAACAGGAAAGTAGAAGGTGCTATTGAAGGTATGTTAAATGCCATGGAGTGGGGACTTGTGCCGCATGACGAAGGAGTAAAACTAGTTGAAGGGCAACTTCTTGATGTAGGTGATTTGGGTCCATATACTCAATCAGAACGCTTACCTATCTATAAGGAGTATATAAACACACTGCTTAATAATGGGTCTGCATACCACTGTTTCTGCTCTAAGGAAAGAATAGACGAATTAAGAGAAGAGCAGAAAAATAAAGGGTTAACTCCTAAATACGATAAAATCTGTTTGCAACTTTCAAAAGAAGAAATTGATACTAGAGTTAAAGTAGGAGAGCCACATGTAATTCGTCTGAACTTGCCAGCAAACACAGATATTAAGTTTAAAGATATTGTACGCGGAGAAGTCGTTGTAAACACAGAGGATTTAGACGATCAGGTTTTAATGAAATCGGACGGATTCCCTACTTACCATTTTGCAGTAGTAGTTGATGATCACTTAATGAAAATTAGCCATATAATTCGTGGCGAAGAGTGGTTAATATCGACACCAAAGCATATATTTTTGTACGAAGCGTTTGGTTGGGAAAAACCAGAATATGTACATTTGCCAAACATACTAAATGCAGACAAGAAAAAGTTGAGCAAAAGACAAGGGGATGTAGCAGTAGAAGATTTCATGAAAAAAGGCTATTTACCTGAAGCATTAATTAATTATATTGCATTGGTAGGATGGTCGCCAGAGGATAATCAAGAGATATTTACAATGGAAGAACTTATAGAAAAATTTTCGCTTGAGAGAATATCAAAAAGTGGCGGAGTTTTCGATGTTAACAAACTAAACTGGGTGAATGCACATTATATAAAAGAAAGCACACTTGAGAAGATTACTGATATGGCAATACCTTATTTGGTGGGAAAAGGATATATTACAAAAGAGCAGGCAACAGAGAATTACGAGTGGATAAAAGATATGGTTTCAGTTTTTAAAGATAGATTATCCTTCGTCGCAGAAATAGTTGATGAAGTGAATATCTTCTTAAATAACGACATAATTATAGAAGACAATGAAGCAATTGCACTACTCAATTGTGAACACGTTCCAAAACTATTAAGAGTTTTGGGCGAGAAGATTGAGAATGCTGAAGAAATCGATTTGCAATTTGGTAAAAAAATCTTCAAAGAAATTCAAAAAGAAACAGGTATAAAAGGACCAAAACTATTTAAACCAGCAAGAGTAGTTTTTACTGGGAAAACTCACGGACCTGATATGCCATTGGTGATGAAAGTTTTGGGAAAAGATAATCTTTTGGCAAGGATAGAAAACGCTAAAAAATATATTAATTAGGGCTAAGGGCTTGTTCCTAAATAACCTGTACAATCTTACTTGTCTTTTCGTCCATACCCTGCGTTGTGGAAACAGTTACATAGCGCTGCTATGCGCCTATTTCCACGCCTTGGTTATGAACGAAAATCCTTCGCAACATTGCACAGCTTATTTCATCACAAGCCCTAAGACCGAGATAAATAAGACAATGGGACATACGTTGTCTTTTTTGCCACCCTGAGCGGTCGAATGGGTCTCGGTTTTAATATTGCGACAGACAGGGGACGGTTCTCCGTCAGGAGCGTCTTGCCGTCCGTCTCGCTGAATAGCAACTCAGAACTGACTCGTTCGCTTTGATGAAATGAAAGGAGAGAGAATATTGAAATTATTCAACTCTATAACAGGAAAAAAAGTAGAGTTTGTGCCTATCGTAGCAAATGAAATTAAAATGTACGCGTGCGGGCCAACTGTATACAATTATTTCCATGTTGGCAACGCAAGAACATTTATGGTATTCGATGCCATGCGCAAGTACTTTGAGTATAGAGGATATAATGTGACATTTGTACAAAACTTTACAGATGTTGACGACAAAATAATCAATAAAGCAAAAGAAGAAAAAACTACTACAGAAGTAGTTAGTGAGAAATATATTAAAGAGTATTTTTTTGATGCAGATTTGTTGGGAATAAATAGAGCTGACAGTCACCCTAAAGTAACGGAAAATATGCAAGAAATAATAGAGTTTATATCACTATTGATAGATAAAGGCTACGCATATGCAGTGGAAGGCGATGTCTATTTTGATGTATCAAAATATGAAGAGTACGGAAAGTTATCAAAACAAAATCTAGATGAACTAAGAGCAGGCGCAAGAGTCGAAACTAAAGAAATCAAGAGAGGTCCTTTAGATTTTGCCCTATGGAAAACAGCAAAAGAAGGAGAACCAAGATGGGAAGCGAAGTGGGGAAAGGGGAGACCGGGGTGGCATATAGAATGTTCCGCCATGATAAAAAAGACTTTCGGTGGAACTATTGATATACACGGCGGAGGGAGTGACTTGAAATTTCCACACCATGAAAACGAAATTGCCCAAAGCGAAGCATTAACAGGAAAACCTTTGGCTAATTTTTGGATTCATGTTGGGTTCTTAAATATTGACAACAAAAAAATGTCAAAATCATTGGATAATTTCTTTACGGTTAGAGAAATCCAAGAAGAGTTTGATTTAGAAGTAATTAGGTTTTTTTTGTTATCTGCTCACTATAGAAGTCCACTAAATTTTGGCAGGGAGCTTGTTGAATCCTCGCAAAGAGGGCTTGAAAGGCTTTATAACGCAAAAAACAATTTAGCGTATTTAATTAAGCATGCAGAAGACATCCCTTTTACCAAGAATGAAAATAAATGGACTAGCGAACTGGTTTTATTTAGAGAAAAATTCATCTTAGAAATGGATGATGACTTCAATACAGCAAATGGAATAGCAGTTATTTTTGATTTAGTTAAACATATTAATTCAAATATTACTGGGCAAACGTCAACAAGGGCATTAAAACTGGCACATGCTGTGCTTGTTGAACTCTGCGGAGTATTAGGGTTGTTACTTGAAAAAGAAGAAGAATCACTAGAAGAAGAGATAGAAAAACTAATCAAGACAAGACAGCAAGCAAGGAAAGATAAAGATTTCGAGAAAGCTGACAAAATAAGAGGTAGACTACTAGATAAAGGAATCTTTTTAGAAGACACTCCAAGCGGAGTTAAGTGGTCAAGAAAATAAGATGGGAAAGAGGGCAGAGTTTTTGCCTCAGAAGTCAGAATTTTAGAGCAATTGTATTGCGAAAGAGCAGTTGACGTGATACAATAAATGTTAACAAAAAGAAGGTGATGTGATTGAAAGGTCTGTATTTTGATGGAATGTTAATTTTGAGAGACGACATCGAAAAACCTGAAGCTAAAGAAGGGGAAGCATTGATAAAAATTCTTATGGCTGCAGTATGCAATACAGATAAAGAAATAATTAAAGGATATAAAGGTTTTAAAGGAGTTTTAGGGCACGAATTTGTTGGTGTAGTTGAGGAATCTTCGGATAGAAATTTAGTAGGTAAGCGAGTAGTTGGTGAAATTAATATTGGGTGCGGGAAATGCAGTTTTTGTAAAGCAGGTTTCAAAAATCATTGTGAAGACAGAGAAGTTTTAGGGATGATAGGCAAGAATGGGAGTTTTGCAGAATACATAACGTTGCCGAATCAAAACATTCATCTTGTGCCTGATAATGTTACTGATTTAGAGGCAGTATATGTGGAGCCTCTAGCTGCAGCTCTTGAAATAACTGAAAAATGTCATGTAAAGCCGAGTCACAAGGTAGCAATAGTTGGCGATGGCAAACTTGCTTATATGATAGCTCAGATTATATCGTTGACCGCCTGTGACTTAAGTATTATCGGGAAACATAATGAAAAGCTAGATACTATGAAGAACATAGCGAAAACTATGCTATTATCTAAGTTGGATTACGAAAATTATTTTGATATAGTTATTGACAGCACAGGAAACGAGCAAGGCTTGATAATTGCACAGAAGATTGTGAAAGCAATGGGTGTTATAATCCTTAAAAGCACCTATAATATTAAGGCGAAGCTTAGTCCTCCTGATTGGGTAGTAAAAGAGATAACAATAATTGGGACTAGATGCGGACCTGTTGATGCAGCTTTAAGATTATTTGAGAGGAAGTTGATATCAGTTGATTCGTTAGCTATTGGATTTTATCTTTTGGAAGAGTACGAAGAAGCCCTTAATCCCCAAAATATGAAAAAAACAATTTTTTATATAAGCAAGACATTGGATATTTGATGAAAGCTACGGAAGGGCGTAAGAATTAGGAGAGGAGTGACGTGGGTAATAGCTTTTAGCAAAGAATCAGAAGGAGAAATTTACATAGAGGAGAGATACGCATGGAAGCTGCTATAAAAAAAGTTGGCACTAAGTCTATTTCTATAAAGAAATTATCTTTTAGATACAAAGATCAAAAAGACAGAAAAGCTATAGAGGAAATAAACCTAGACGTAGAAAAAGGGCAATTCATAGTAATAATGGGTCCTAGCGGAGCTGGGAAATCGACATTGGCTAACTGTTTAAATGGTTTAGTTCCCCATTTCATTAGAGGAGAATATGAAGGCGAAGTTTGGATTAATAATATTAAGGTTAAGGATTCAACCGTAAGTAACATGGCCAAGGAAATAGGGTTAGTTTTTCAGGATTTTGAATCTCAACTTTTTTCTACAAATACTAAACTAGAAATTGCTTTCGGTCCAGAAAACTTTGGAGTTGAAAGAGAAGAAATTAGGAAGAGAATAGAAAAGGTTTTGCGTATCGTAAAGTTAGAAAGCTTTGAAGATAGACAGCCTTCTACTTTGTCTGGAGGAGAGAAACAGAGACTTGCAATTGGTTCGGTCTTAGCTTCTCAGCCAAATACTATTTGTATGGATGAACCTACTACAGACTTAGACCCTATAGGTAAATTAGGAATTTTCAACATAGCAAGAGAACTACATGAAAGCAAGGAGTTGACCTTGATTATCATAGAGCATGAAACGGAAGAAGCATTGCAAGCGGATAGACTAATCATAATGGAAAACGGGAAAATAATCAGAGATGGGTTGCCGCAGGACATATTAAGGAAAACAGATTTGACTGACAAAATAGGAATAATGTCATTGCAAATACCAAAATATTTTTCAATAGTTTCGTCTTTAAGCAATGAGAATTTGCCTTTGACACCTATAGAAGGGTTTGAGAAATTCAAGACTGTGGGACTAAAAATAAATGAAGAAAAATATAATATGCTTGAACTTGCTGATGAGGAGAGAGAAGGAAAATATGGCGACGTTTTAATTGAAGTAAGTGACCTTGAACACACATACGCTAACGGTAGAGGGGCTTTAATGGGAGCGAGTCTACAAATAAGAGAAGGCGAGTTCTTGGCAATAACTGGGCATAATGGCAGCGGGAAAACAACGTTAGTTAAACACTTAAACGGATTGTTAATACCAACAAGTGGAACTGTTATAGTGAATGGTAAGGATACAAGTGAATCATCAATATTTGAAATAGGGAAAAAAATAGGCTACGTATTTCAGAATCCAGATCATCAAATATTTGCTGACACTGTATATGAAGAAGTAGCTTTTAGCCCAAAGATTAGAGGCTGCCCAAAGGAAGAAATTGAAACTAGAGTCAAGGAGGCTTTGAAAGCAGTAGAGATGGAAGGCTACGAGGAAGAAGATCCTTTTTCGCTTGCGAAGGGCGAAAGACAGAGGATTGCAGTAGCTTCGGTTCTATCAGCAAGACCAAAGATTATAATTTTGGATGAACCAACTACTGGCTTAGACTATAAAGAACAGAAGAAAATGATGAATTTAATTAAGTCATTAAATGAAGATGGACATACGATTATAATAATTACTCATACGATGTGGGTGGTTTCAGAATATGCTCATAAAGTTGCAGTTTTAAAAGAGGGTGAAATTATGATGTACGGTAAAACAAGAGAAGTTTTTCAAAGAGAAGAAGACTTGTTGAATTCCCATCTTAGAACACCTCATATTGTTAGTTTAAGTAATAAGCTCGGGAAGACGATGTTATCAATAGATGAAATGACTAAATGTACTGAGGCGGTGAAGTAGTTATGGATATGTTTTTATATCTTGATAAGGATACTTTGTTACATAGGCTAGATCCTAGAACAAAATTATTAATTATGTTGGGTAGTTTTATTGTAACGTTGATATTCCGTTATATTCCCATGCTATTGGGGTTATTTATAGCAATAATTTTATATGGATATTTGGGTAAAGTTTTGTCAAATCTAAAACGAATTAGAGTTATTCTGATAATGATAGCACTCGTTTCCGTTGTACTGTGGGCGTTTGCAGGGGGGGGAGATACACAAATACTAGGACCGATTACTAAAGAAGGAATTGTTTATGGTGTTGCGGTAGCTATTCAATTTAACATAATGATTATTTCTGGAATGATTTTTCTAAGTTCGACGAAGATAGAAGAAATTTCATTGGGGCTAGTTAAGTTAAAACTCCCATATAGAGGAGCATTTGCATTCTCAACTGCCATTAGACTAGTGCCAACTATTGTAGGCACAGCCTATACTATTAAACAGGCTCAGAAATCAAGAGGACTTGATTTAGATTCTGGTTCATTTATGCATAGAGCGAAAAAATATATTCCATTACTTATTCCAACAATAATCTCTGTAATTAGAGGTACAAACGTGTTTGCGATGGCCTTAGAATCGAAGGGCTTTGGATACGATAGAATAAGGACTAACTACTTAGAGCTTAGGTTTAGAGCTATAGATTATATTTTGATGCTACTAATGTTAGTTGCAATAGCATTTTCAATATATGCGAAAATAAAATTTGTTTCATAGATGGGAGGCAGCAATGAGAAAAGCAATAATAGGAGGAACTGGAGTTTATGGCATAGGAGAGGATATCTTCACAAGAATTGTTGAGACTGAATACGGAAATGTAGAGGTAGATATCGTTAAGATTCATGGCGAAGAGATTGTGTTTTTAGCGAGACACGGGAAGAGTCATTCTAATCCACCACATTTAATTAATTATAGGGCGAACATTAAAGCATTAGAGCGGCTTGGTGTAAAGAATATATTTTCAACGGTTGCAGTTGGATCATGCAACGATAAATACGCACCTGGTGATATAGTGGTAATAGATGACTTCTTAGATTTTACGAAAGTAAGACCAATAACTTTCCATGAAGGTGGAGAGCATAGAGTTAAACATACTGATATGAGTGATCCTTATTGTAGGAATCTAAGAAAAGAATTTTGCAACATAGCAGGACGATTAGGAATAGACATACAAGGTGATTCAGTTTACATCTGTACTGAAGGCCCTAGATTTGAAACAGCAGCTGAAATAAAAATGTATAAGAAGCTAGGAGGTGATGTAGTAGGAATGACTAATGTCCCTGAAGTCGTGCTTGCTAAGGAGCTAGGCATGTGCTACGCAGCTGTAGGTATTATAACCAATTGGTGCACTGGGATGAAAAGTGAAGCGATAGCACTACATGATATTCAAGGAGCATTAGGAAAAAACAAAGAAAGGATTACAAAAGCATTTCTTGAAATCTTCAAAGGTGAATTGAATCAGGAAAATTGTATGTGTAACAAAGCTATTATTGAGTTGTAATAGCTTTGTGAGAAAAGTATTTAAGATAGTACAACTCAAAATTGTAACGGAAATAAAATGGTAATATGTTTAAAAGACTTATCTAAAGGGCTTTAAATATATTATACAAGCTTCCTGTAGTATAGTGAAAATATAAAATCCTCACAAGAAAATTAAGATATAA
>JAJOKP010000010.1 GCA_021129775.1 Clostridiales bacterium | reverse complement strand
AAATTAGTAACAACCGAGCTGAGAGGGCAATTAAACCCTTTGTGATTGGGCGTAAAAACTTCTTATTTAGCAATACACCAAGAGGTGCAACTGCTAGTGCTATTATATATAGTGTTGTAGAAACTGCAAAAGCAAATAAACTTAGTCCGTTTCACTACTTGAATTACTTATTTGAAAAAATGCCAAATACTAATTTGGACGACGAGAAGGAACTAGATAAACTGCTACCATTCTCAGATAGCCTTCCTGATTATTGTAAAATTCCTATAAAGAAATAATATTATAGCCGATACCTTACTGCATAGGTGTCGGCTATTTTACGCTTACTCTTAGGGTGCAGTTGGGGTGACTTTATTATCTTTTGAGTAAGTTTATTTTTTGTGGTGCAACTTTATTATACAAGTACATTTCCCTACTGTCACATTACACTTCACTTCTTCCTTCTAATGCTCTTGCAAGTGTTGCTTCATCAGCATATTCAAGGTCGCCACCAACAGGGATACCTCGCGCTAATCGCGTTGTTTTTATTTCCATTGGTCTAAGAAGTTTTGAAATATACATAGCAGTAGCCTCGCCTTCAATATTTGGGTTTGTAGCTAAAATCACTTCCTCAAAGATATTTTCTTTCAATCTATGCAAAAGTTCTCTTATTCTTATATCTTCTGGCCCTATTCCTTCTAGGGGCGAGATTGCACCATGCAAAACATGATATATTCCCTTAAACTCGCGTGTTCTTTCCATAGCTATAACATCTTTCGGACTTTCTACCACACATAAAACGGACGCATTTCTTGCCTTGTTGCTACAGATAGAGCACACTTCTTTATCTGTGAGATTAGAGCAGATTTCGCAATGCTTAGTGTTTTTTTTCGCCCTCACTATCACTGTAGCCAATTGTCTAACTTCTTCCTCTGGTAAGTATATTACATGAAAAGCCAATCTCTGTGCAGTTTTTTTCCCTATTCCTGGTAATTTAGAAAACTCATCTATTAACTTTGCAATGGGTGCCGAGTAATAAATCATTTTTCACCTTATCCTTCCAACAAGACAGGGACAACCAAAAGCAACCAAAAAGAACCATCCCTCTCAGTTGCTTTGCCCCTCTATCTTGTTCTGCTTAAAACAACCCTGGAATATTCATTTTTCCAGTCACTTTTTCCATTTCTTTGTTCATCATTTCTTCCGAAGATCTAATTGCTTCGTTGACCGCCAACATTATAAGATCTTGCAACATTTCTACGTCATCTGGATCAATCGCCTCAGGTTTGATTTCAATAGAAAGAATCTCTTTATTCCCATTAATTGTAACTGTTACAGCGCCTCCTCCTACACTAGTCTCAATTTCTTGATCTGTTGCTTTATCTTTGGCTTCCTCCATTTTCTTTTGCATCTGTTGCATTTGCTTCATCATATTGTTCATATTCGGCGTTCCGCCCATACCTTTGAAACCTTTTTTCCCCATTTTAATTCCTCCCGTTTTTTCCTCGATTTTTTTTGTTTCTACTCTAATATTTCTAGTATATCTTTAGGCAATGTTTCACTTAATTTTTTTTCAATATCCTCTGATAAACATCTTTCTTCGCCTTTTTTTTCGTTCGCAACAATAAAAGAAACACCTATCTGCTGTCCTGTTATCTTAGATAATATTCCTAAAATATACTCTTTGTTCACTTTTCTATTTAGGGTTTCACAATGAAATACAAATTCCTCTGCAAATTCTATTACTATACTATTCTCATTTGTCACTCTCATTTTGCCTTCTCTTAAAAAAGCTTTCAAATGTGCTTTCTTATCTATAATTATTGTCTCTAGTACCTTTTCCCATGTTTTTTCAATGCCCTCACTGTTCCTATCGTTTCTCCCTTCTTCTGCCTTTTCATTTTGTTGTGCAAAGCTGCTTTCTCTTTCACTGTGTCCGTTGCAATTGGTTTTTTTTGTTTCGTCTGATATTTTTTTTTCTTCTAGGTTTTTTTTGTATACAATATTCACTGTGTTGGTGCATACAGGCAAGGTTTTTTTTGAAGTTTGCTGTTTAAATACTTCTTTTGTATTTATCAATTCTTCTATCTTTTTTAGTCGTTCGTCAATACCCTCAATTGCCTCCTTGCATAATGTTACTACTGCTATTTCTAAAACAATCTGTGGCTGAGTCGAATATCTTGTCCTTGTCTCAATTTCAGCTAAGTCACTCATTATTTTTACAATTCTCTCTACTTTAATTCCATCAGTTACCTTTGCTAGTATCTCTTTACTCTCTCCTCTTCCAAAATACACAGATTCCTGTGCTACATCCATTTTTACCATCAGTAAGCTTCTAAAAAACTCCACTATATGCTTAATTGTTTGTGTTACATCGTTCCCTTCTACTGAAATCCGCTGTAACTTGCTTAAAGCCAAAGAAGCATCTTTTTCAATTATAGCAACTACCAATTCCTTTAAAAGCAACTCGTTTGTTATCCCTAAAATATCTATAACTACACTGTACGTCAAATGTTCGTTGGCAAGCGATATGCACTGTTCCAAAATGCTTAAAGCATCTCGAAGTGAGCCTTTTGCGTTTGTTGCAATAATATGTAATGCTTTCGTTTCGTACCTAATTCTTACAGATTTACATACTTCACTCAATCTTTCGGTTATTTTTTCTGTTTTTACAGGTCTAAAATTAAATCTTTGGCATCTTGAAATAACGGTGACTGGAAGTTTGTGTGGCTCTGTAGTCGCTAAAATAAATATCACGTGCTCTGGAGGTTCTTCTAAAGTTTTCAACAATGCATTAAAGGCCCCCATACTTAACATATGAACTTCGTCAATAATATATATCTTATATTTCCCTCTTGATGGAGCATATCCTGCATTCTCTCTTATGGTTCTTATATGCTCTACTCCATTATTAGAGGCAGCATCAATTTCAATAACATCCATAATGCTTTCGTTCATTGTACCAACACACAATTCACAATTATTGCAAGGGTTTGCATTTTTCCCGTCAACATTTAAACAGTTGAGAGCTCTTGCAAATATTTTTGCTATTGAAGTTTTCCCTGTCCCTCTCGTTCCTGAAAATAGGTATGCGTGTGAAATGTTCCCACTTTTGATTTGATTTCTTAACGTTGTGATAATGTGTTCTTGTCCAACTATTTCGTCAAACTTCTGTGGTCTCCATTCCCTGTAAAGTGCTTTATATGTCATCTACTTAGCCACCTTTCTGCCATAGAGTACCATAATTATACCATAGCTAACCCTTATCACAAGTCTTAATTAACCATATTTCAAAAATTCCACTTCGTTTTTCAAACTCACACTGTATTGCTCTAACAAAAAAAACTGTCCTTTTTAGGACAAAATCTCTTTCAATGGACTTACCTTCGATTCTATAATGGTTCCTTCGAGCTCGGTTCAGTTTAAACTTATCAGTTTCAGTACAATATCTTCTAAGAATATTTGGACTAGTTTCGATCTCTCAAGCGCTATAGCAATCACACCGTCTGGAAAATATGTAGCAATCAGGAAAAATATTGTAACTATAATCGCTATATAAAGGACTCCGCGTAACGCTCCTAACAGCCCTCCAGTGATTCTATTTAATCTCCCTAAAATAGGTAGCTCAAAAATTTTATTAATCAAGTTTCCTACAATCAAAATAAGAATTCTAACAGCAAAGAATATAATTAGTATACAAAATATATTTAACAAAAAATTTGCCACACTTTCTACAATTTCGAGTTTGGCGTTTTCTATAGATTGCTGCGCAAATTTTTGCAACTCTACGTTTCCTATTGTATGCTTCTCAATAATTCCCCAGATTTGCGAACCATAGCTCCCTTCAACTACTTTTTCGGTGCCTAGTGCTGAGATTTCTCCGCTATATTGGATGTTAATAAAACTTTCTATTCTCTCATTTAGCTTCGTATTTACTCTAATCCATTCTGCTAGTTCTCTATAATACCATTGCGAAAATAGATATGCCATAATATAGCTCGCTATACTAAACAAGGTTTTTACAAATCCTTTTATATATCCGCTGATTGTGCTTATAATAAAAACTGCTCCTAATAACACATCTACCCACATCATAAAATCCCTCTTTTCGTCACGAATCTGTATTTGCTTTTATCTCAATCATTCTCTTCAAAATATCTACTCTTAACTATATTCGGTTTGTCTCGCATATCTGCTACTCAAAATATGGACAAACGTGTTCATATTGAGATTTTTACTGTTTCAACGAACCCTGCCTTGCCTTAGCTACTACAGTTTGTATGGCTCTCCGCAGTCGTTAATTCCCCAATTAGCCTTGGGTACATGTATACATTCGCTTTATTATGCGACTTTGTATGCTTTTGCATTTTCTAAATTCATAGATGCGTTTTTATCCCTATCTATAGTTTAATTACTAATTGATTCAAATAACTTGTTTTTCGCTATTTTTTTACCCTGTATATTTTACGTGTAGAAGGCTTATTCTACACAACCGCCTATATACAATTATCAAAGAACTTTAACACTTTTTATTCTGAAACTCCCCATAGCTGAAGCAAGGGAGTTCTTAGGTACTTGCAAACTTCCAAATATACTCGAAAGCATATAAGACTAATCTGTTTCCCTAAGACTTTCACTATCAAAGATACCGATGCATCCATTAACGATAGTTTACGCCCATTTCAAGACGTTGGTGTTTGTATTAAATTGCAAAGCTGCCTAAATTTTTACTTCCACTTAATCTTTTAACTTCCACGTTATGTAGTTTGATAAAACTTTCAAATCTTTCACTACACTTATCTTTGTCTATACTTTTTAAATCATCATTAACATTCATAATTAAAAAAGCTGAATACATATCTCTTTGTACTTTTATTCCGTCAAAAATATTCCATCTTTTAGCTAATTTCTTTTTCTTATAACTATCATCAATATGGTTGTATTGACTTGCTTTAACGCTCCATTTATCAATTTTTATTAGTTGATTATTAAAGCATTTTAATTTTCTATCTATGATGGTCAACAACATTGCAGGGGCTTTGTTAGCTAAAGATTTTCCAAAACGTTTCTTTTTATTAAACTTTCCTGTTTTTTTATTAATAGTAGTGTTTTGGGATCTTTTTTTGCAAACCCTTATAATTCATAGTTTCAACATAGATTTTGTCTCCTTGATTGATTATTTCGTTCGCTAAGCATTCATGTTGATACTTTCTTACATCTGCTTGTTTTCTGTATAATTCTTTTAACTTATTTTTTGTTCTTACATATCTATTCGAGTTAATCCAAATAACTTTTTTATTTCCTTGTTTTTGAATTGTTCCATCTTCATTATAGTTTCCAGGGTTATTTTTACGTCTTGACCTATCAAGTTTTCTTAATAGTTTTAGTTTTTCACTTTCAATATTTTGAACTCTATCAGCTAATTCATAAATTTTTACGTCGCCTATGCTTGATATCTCTATCGTTTGGGTACCAATATCTAAGCCTACGTCACCTTTATTAGTATATCTTTTTATTTCTCCCTCTTTTGTTATTTTCACTGGTGGAACACCTTTAAATACTATTTGGACATAAAATTTATATTTGTTTTTTATTTAAAATATCGTCTTGGTGTTTTTCTGTTATCAAAGGAAATTTTACAATAAAATTCGGCATAAATATTTACCTCACTTTCTTTGCGATGTTTTTTGATTCTCAATATATTGCTTAATAATGCTTAGCGGTGCTCCTCCAATAGTAGATATAAAATATGAATTAGTCCATAATGTAGGCAATTTTGTTGTTAATGATTTAAATTCTTTTCTAAGCAAAGATGAACTTCTACCTTTAATTAGTTTGATAGCCTTATGAACTCCGTACTGTGGATCTACTTCAACCAACAAATGCGCGTGGTCTGGTGTTGTTTCCATTTCGATTATACCGACTTTAATCTCAAAACACGCATTTACTATTATCTCCTTTAATCGTGTTTCGTTTTCTCCAGTTAGCACTTTGCGTCGATATTTTGGACACCAAACTATGTGATATTCGCATGAATAGACAATATTATTATTTGATTTATACTTCATATTTGTATTATGTCTCATGTTTCTATATAATGCAAATGTTTTTATAATTTATTTTAAGTATATTTAAAACCGTGGATTACATCCCCATAGCTGAAGCACGAGGCTTTACGCCACTTGTGGTAACATATTTTTTTCTTAAAAGCAAAGCTTTTTCTAAAAGAACAATGTTTAAATTTAGTAGTTGTTGTAATGTTTTGACTGTTGTTAACATCCAAATCTTTTTCCTATGAGTATGATTCGACCACAGAAAGCCTGCAATTTCTTCCAGTATACCACATATAATGTACGAGGCATGCCCGAACTACTGCATATAGTATATGCTCGGCTTGGAATTTAACAATTATGCCTTTCTATGAGCCAATCATGAGTGTACTTTATCATGTATTAACATTTTTGTATGTGTTTTTGGTAATTATTGTGACTCCTTCTATTTCGCTGTTGTTTTTTCGAAAAATCTCTAGTGAATAAAAAATAGATTCTTGGAAAAACTTAATTTGTTTTTTTATTCCTTGCTTTTTGTACTTTTTATTTTTTCCCTCTAATCTTTTTGGACCAAATATCAACACCGAATCAAAAAAATTGCCTTCTAGTGACTTAGAAGACAATTCATCAAAATCTATTGCTTTCACTTTTTAATTTTTTTCCCTGCTTGTCTAGGAGCCTGCCCGAAAAGTCCTGCACTCACCTTTCCGTCCCTTTGACCTTTGCTCTGTCAATTGCGTTATCTTTGGCTCTATCCAGAGCCTGAATCTCTTCAGCTGAAAGGTTGTAGCTAGATTCTCCATTAATTATTGGTTTTGCGAACGATACTGTTTCAGCTCTCCCGTGAATCCCTGTCAAAACAACACCATCATTACTTTCATTTAGTAGTGCAATAGAGTAACTTAAATCACTACCAGTATTTTCGAATGCATTATATCTTATAACACCTATTTTTTGAACGCAAAAGCTAAATCGATTGTTCAAGTTTTCTATTTCATTGAATGCTGCACTTAGTTTTTTTTCTACATCATCTGCCTTTTCAATATAATCCATAAGTATATTCTCTATATTTTTCCCAGTCGTTCCTTTAGTCAACCTCTTATACTTGTTTTTTAATTTCGTAGTTGTCATGTTAAGTATCATCGTTAAAATAATAAATATAAAATTCAAAATTAAACTTATTATCACAAAAAAAGCAATGTTGTTGTTTATAAAAACTACTATATTCTGCATATATGTCGTTCCTCTCTAAAGTCATGAGGTTTTGCTTCACTCCTGACTTTCGTTTTTTCTTTTTTTTCAATATTTTACGTTTGTCTAGCGACTAACAATTCCCTGTTTTGAACCAAAATGCGATTTTTGAGTTTCACCTTTTTATAATGACTTAGGCGAAGCCTGACAAACTTCAAGAGAATCATCCTCTAAAATACCTCGGGCTTTATGCCCGTGGATTAGAATTGAAGATTCTTTTATATTTGTTTAACTATTTCCTTAATAGCAGCAATAACTCTTTCAATCTCTACATGTGTGTTAAAAATTCCAAAACTGAAGCGTACCGTGCCTTGTTCGAATGTGCCAATTGTTTTATGTGCCAAGGGAGCACAATGCAAACCTGCCCTTGTCGCTATATTATATTCTTTATCCAAAACATAGCTAATTTCAGCAGAATCTTCGTTTCCAATGTTAATAGACACAACAGCAGCACGTTTTTTAAAATTGTTTACTCCATAAATTCTAATCGCATCGATTTTTTTCAATTCATAAATAAAGTGCTCTACTAAATTCTCTTCATGAGCCCTAATGCTCTCAATTCCTTTCTTAAGAATATATTCGACTCCTTTCGAAAGCCCTGCAATCCCTGGTGTATTTGGAGTTCCGCTTTCGTACTTGTCTGGCATAAAATTAGGCTGCAATAAATTTTCTGATTTACTCCCAGTACCACCTTCTTTAAGCTGTGCTACTTCAAAGCCCTCAGCGATATACAACACTCCTGTTCCTTGTGGTCCAAGCAGTCCTTTGTGACCAGTCATCGCTAATAAGTCAATCTTATTTTCTTTAACGCTTACATCATACACTCCCGCAGTCTGAGCCGCATCAACAAGGAAGCAAACTCCTAATCTCTGCGCAATATCACCAACATCGCTAATCGGCATTATTGTCCCTGTTACGTTTGACGCGTGTGTTACTGCTATTAGTTTTGTGTTCGGTCTTATTGCTTTTTCAACGTTTTTAGGGTTTAGTTCTCCATCTTTATTACATTGCACTATGGTATTGCTTACTCCTAAAGTTTCCAGTGTTTTTATTGGTCTTAAAACTGAATTGTGGTCCATGCTTGTTGTTACAACATGATCTCCTTTTTTAAGGAAGCCCTTAATTGCAACGTTCAATGCTTCTGTTGCATTTAAAGTAATTGCGATTTTCAAAGGGTCTTCAACTTCAATCAGTTTTGCAATTGATTCTCTTGCTTCGAATATAATACGCCCAGCTTCAATTGCTCTTTTATGTCCAGATCTCCCTGGGTTGGCTCCTTGATTTCTCATAGTGTTTTCTACTGCCAAATACACTTCTTCTGGTTTGGGAAAAGATGTAGCCGCATTATCTAAATATATCATGTCCTCGCCCCATTTCAACGTCTTTAATGTTTGTTTCATTTTTCAAAATGTTTCACGTGAAACATTTTGTTTTTTTACATAAAATCACTTGATTTTCTCCAATAATTCTAATATTCTCTCCAGTTCTTCTTCTCCATAATACTCAATTTCTATCTTCCCACTTTTCTTTCCCTGTAGTATATTCACTTTGGTGCCAAATAGTTTCTTTAAACTATCTTCGACCTCTAAAACAAAAGTATCTTTTTTAGATTCTTTCTTCTTCTCATTATTCTTCTGCGAAAGAATTAACTCTACCAATTCTTCAGTTTGCCTTACATTAATTTTCTTGCACTTTATTGTCATTGCAACTTTATATTGTTTTTGCTTATCCTCAATCCTTAACAAGGCTCTTCCGTGCCCACTGGAAATACTCCCCTCACTAATCAAATCGATAACCTTCGTATCAAGTTGAAGTAGTCTAACGGTATTCGCCAGATAAGGTCTGCTTTTCCCAATTGAGCTCGCTAGTTTTTCCTGTGTGATTTTATAATTGTTAATTATATACTTATAGGCTAACGCTTCTTCTATTACGTTTAAGTCTTCTCTCTGCAAATTTTCTATAAGCGCTATTTCTATTTCTTGAAGTTGGTTATACTCTCTTACAAGACACGGAATTTCCTCTAATTGCGCTTCTTTTGCAGCGCGCCATCTTCTTTCACCAGCTATTATCACATACTTCTCATTATCTTTAGCAACTATTATAGGTTGAATAACTCCATGTTGCTTTATAGACTGAGCTAATTCTTCTATTCCCTCTTTATCGAAGTTTTTTCTAGGTTGATTTTTATTAGCAAGTATCTTGTTAATACTTATATGTTTAACACTCTTCTCTTGCCCTTCTAATTCATTTCCACCGTCTAATGACATTTCAGGTATTAAAGCACTTAGCCCTTTGCCAAGTCCGCGCTTTTTTATTTTTGTCAACTAGAACCCCCCTTCCTCTAAATCAATAAACTCCTCAGCTAATTCATAGTAAGCTACGCTACCTTTAGACTTTTCATCATAGTATATAACGGGTTTCCCAAAGCTTGGTGCTTCTGCAAGCCTGATATTCCTAGGGATAATAGTGCTATATACCTTTCCTTTAAAGTAATTTTTTACTTCGTCAACAACTTGAATTGACAAATTTGTTCTCCCATCAAACATGCTCAGAACAACTCCTTGAATCTCTAGTTTAGGATTTAAACTCTTCTTTACTAATTGTATGGTTTGAACAAGTTGACTCACTCCTTCAAGCGCGTAGTACTCGCATTGAATGGGAATCAACACGCTATCTGCTGCTACTAATGCATTAATCGACAACAGTCCTAATGATGGGGGACAGTCTATAAATATGTAGTCAAACCCATTTTTTTCTATAGCAGATAATGCTTTCTTAAGCTTCCCTTCTCGGATACTAATAGTAACAAGTTCAATCTCCGCTCCAGCAAGCCGTGCGCTTGAAGGCACTATAAACAGATTCTTGTATCCTGTACTCATTATCGCGTCATCAAGATTAACTTCGTCAATAAGCACTTCGTAAATTGTGTTTTCTTGTTCACTTTTATTTATTCCATAACCACTTGTAGTATTTCCTTGAGGATCAATATCTATTACGCAAACTCGTTTACCCCTATCTGCAATGCATGCACATAGATTTACAATCGTTGTAGTTTTGCCAACTCCACCTTTCTGATTAAAAACAGCAACAATTTTCGTCATTTACAGCTCTCCCTCACATGCAAAATTTCCCTTACTCCTCATCAACCCAATTTTTCTTGTTTGTTATTTTTTTAACCCCTTCACCTTTCATTTTTCTATAATGCTTTCAATATCCTTTTTTCGATAAAAACTTCGCTATTCCTCTATTTTTGCACTAAAAAACACCACGAGGTTAAATTAAAATACGTGGTGATTCTCATTTTTAGATTTTTGGTATTCTCATTGTTACTTCAATATACTCTCCCTTGTCCACTTGCTCGAACTCTGCTTTGTTTTGCATTTCTTTAATAGCCTTAAAAGCTTGTTTAATTGTGTTTATATAAATACGATAATTCATGATAGCTTTAATTTTTTGTTTGCTTTTTTTTGTTTTGTCTTCAGTAATGTCTTCTAGTATTCCTGCTACAATTTCTTCTGTTTTTTTGACCGTTAAATCCCTTTTCACTATTTTCTCAAATACGATTTTACGCAGGTCATCATCTGGAATTTTTAGCAATGCTCTAGCATGTCTTTCAGTTAAATTTTCTTGAATTAATTGTTCTTTAATTTCTGAGCTTAATCTCAAAATTCTTATCTTGTTAGCAATTGTAGATTGATTTTTTCCTACTTTTATTGCAATTTCAGATTGTGTTAATCCATGATCTTTTACTAAATTACTATATCCCTCGGCTTCTTCAATAAAGTTTAAATCTTCTCTTTGTAGGTTTTCAATCATTGAAATGATTGCGGAATCTCTGTCATTGCATCCATTATAAATAATCACTGGGATCAGCTCAAGCTCCGCTAATTTAGCAGCCTTTAATCTCCTTTCTCCAGCGATTAGTTCATACTTGTCTTCTCCCATACGTCTTACTGCAACAGGTTGTATTAGTCCATGTGTTAAAATAGATTTGGACAACTCATCTAAACTGAATCTAGAAAAAACTTTTCTTGGTTGATACGGGTTTGGCAATATCGAATCTATTCGCGCCTTTACAATTTTATTGCTATCCGTTTCCATAAAATCCCCCTTTCTGTGAAATGCTTATTTCTTTACTCTTCTACTAAAAAAACACTTTTCCTGCACAATAATAAAAAAAACCTTAATATTTCGTCCTACATCTTTCTACTTTTGTGGTCATGCTATTGGTTTTTCTGTAGGTTTTCCCGATTTTCTCGGATATTTTGTCGGTGATTTACTAATTTTTTCTATAACCAAAATTTTATGATTCAATTCATCAAAAATAAGACTAACACTCTTTACATATTTAACATTCCCGCCAAGCACTAAAATCGCAGCTTCTGCCTCCATTAATTCATCATTAAGACGCGGTCCTTTTTGACAAACAAAATTACCCCCAACTTTAAGAAAAGGTAAACAATATTCTGTTAACACGTTCATTGGTGCTACTGCACGTGACAAAACTAAATCATAACTCTCCCTGTACTCTAAGTTTTGACCGTATTCTTCTGCTCGTCCATGAATAAATTCAACATCTGTTAATCCTAATTCTGCACACGCTTCTTTTAGAAATTCTATTTTCTTGCTCTGCGAATCAATAAGTGTTAGTTTAATGCTTGGCAACATAATTTTTAATGGTATACTTGGGAAACCAGCACCTGTACCGACATCAATTATTTTAATATTATCTTGTACTTCATTAATGAGAAGACAAGAAATTGAATCCAATAAATGCTTTATTATAAAATCCCGCTCGTTCTTAATAGATGTCAAGTTCATTTGCTTGTTAAATTCCAAAACAATATCCTTAAACTCAAGTAGCTTCTCTATTTGCTCCTCTGCTATAGAAATCCCCATTTTTTCGCATCCATCATAAAGAAGTTCTCTTTTTTTCATGTTAAACCTCTTTCTTTCTTCTTCTTTGTTCTAGATAGACTAGTAAAACAGAAATGTCCGCAGGTGAAACTCCAGAAATTCTTGATGCTTGCCCTATAGACAAAGGTCTTATTTCCTCAAGTTTTTGTCTTGCTTCTATCCTTAGTCCTGCAATCTTTGAATATTCGATTCCTTCTGGTATTTTGTTGTTTTCCATCTTCTTAAATTGTTTTATTTGTCTTAACTGTTTTTGAATATATCCTTCGTACTTTATTGTGATTTCACATTGCTTGATAGTATCTCTTAGCAGTTCTTTTGGCCTAGCAGTATCTATTTCTCTAATGTTTTCATAGTTGATTTCTGGTCGCTTTAGCAACTCGTAAAGAGTTGTTCCACCCTTTAGTAAAGAACTCACTGCCTTTTTAAGCGAATCGTTCGCTCTTTCTGGTGAAACTGTAGTTCTCTTTAATCTTTCCATTTCTTCTTTTGTTTGTATCTCTTTTGTTTTAGTTCTTTCAAATTTCTTGTCCGACACAAGTCCTATTTCTTTCCCTTTTCCTGTTAATCTCAAATCCGCATTGTCCTGCCTTAACACCAAACGATATTCTGCTCTTGAAGTCATCATCCTATACGGTTCATTTGTCCCTTTTGTAACCAAATCATCTATCAAAACTCCAATATACGCTTCCGATCTATCAAGAATTAAAGGTTCTTTCCCTCTAATTTTTAATCCTGCATTTATTCCTGCAATTAAGCCTTGTGCTGCTGCTTCCTCATAACCAGAAGATCCATTAAATTGACCCGCACTAAACAACCCTTCAATGTTTTTAATCTCTAGTGAAGGCTTTAGCTGCAGAGGATCTATACAATCATACTCAATGGCGTAAGCTGGTCTCATTATTTTTACTTTTTCTAATCCAATCACCGATCTCATCATATTAAGCTGAACTTCCTCTGGTAAACTTGAAGACATTCCTTGTAGATACATCTCGTTAGTGTTTAGTCCTTCAGGCTCAATAAACAACTGATGTGTTTCTTTGTCTGCAAATCTAACAACCTTATCTTCTATAGATGGACAATATCTTGGTCCTACCCCCTCCGTATCTCCACGGTACAAAGCAGATCTTCCTATATTCTTTTCAATAATTTTTTTTGTTTCGGCGGTTGTTCTCGTTAACCAGCAAGGACTTTGGTCTATATCGATTTCTTCATTTAAAAAAGAAAAAGGGAATATCTCTTTATCTCCTTGTTGTACTTCCATTTTAGAAAAATCAATAGAATTTTTATCTATGCGCGCTGGAGTACCTGTTTTAAACCTTCTCAGATTGCATCCCAACTTTTTTAAATTGTCAGATAAAAAATTAGATGGAAACGTTCCATTTGGACCTGAATCAAAATTGACTTCTCCAATAAATATTTTGCTTTTTAAATATACTCCCGTTGCGAGTATGATTGTTTTAGCCTCATATATTGCCCCTGTCCTTGTAACAACACCCTTTACAGTGTTCTTCTCTACAAGAATCTCTACCACTTCTCCTTGGAACAAATCTAGGTTAGCTTGATTTTCTATCGTTTTTTTCATTTCTATGTGATACTTAGTTTTATCGGCTTGCGCTCGTAAGGAATGCACAGCTGGACCTTTAGTCTTGTTTAACATTTTACTTTGAATTAAAGTTTTGTCAATATTTAAACCCATTTCACCACCAAGCGCATCAATTTCTCTTACCAAATGCCCTTTACCCGTCCCTCCAATTGAAGGATTACAGGCCATCATTGCTATAGCATCTAAAGAGATTGATAATACTAGTGTCTTAAAACCCATTTTTGCTCCTGCAAGAGCAGCTTCACATCCTGCGTGTCCTGCACCAATTACAACTATGTCATATTCTCCTGCTAAAAATTTCATAAAACACCTCTGTTTTTCCCGATTTTCATTTTGTTTTCAATAACTTTCACTTTCCTACACAAAAGTTACTAAAAATTTGATCTATTATATCTTCTCTCACTGTTTCCCCTGTCACTTCTCCCAAACATTCCCATGCAATTCTAATATCTATCTCTATAAAATCAAGTGCCATTTCACTGGAAATTGATTCTAAAGCGTCTTTAATACTTGCTAACGCACACTCCAAAGCATTTTTATGTCGTGCATTAGTTAACAGTAAGTTTTCCTTTGTTTTCACTTCACCTTCATAAATCATATTAACTATATATTCTTCTATTTTATCTACGCCTCTACCTTCTTTTAATGAAGTTTTAACTATTTTTTTCTCAGCAATTAAATCCTTTATCGAAAATAAATCAATTTTGTTTTCTAAATCTGTTTTGTTTATAATAACTAACGCTTTTCTGTTTTTTATCAATTCTATAATTTGCATATCCTCTTTTGTCAAGCTTTCTGAAGCGTCAATCATAAAGAGTATTAAATCTGCTTTGTTAAAGAGTTCTTTGGTTCTTTCTATCCCTATTTTTTCTATTATGTTTTCTGTTTCTCTAATTCCCGCAGTGTCAACTATCTTTAACAAAAAACCCTTTATATTCAATTGCTCCTCTATAGCATCTCTAGTCGTTCCTGCCACTTCCGTCACTATCGCTCTATATTCTTTTAATAAGGCGTTCATTAATGAGGACTTTCCTACATTAGGTCTTCCAACTATTACAGTTTTTATTCCCTCTCTAATAATTTTGCCTGTTTCTGCTGTTTTTATTAAATCTAACAATTCTCCTTCAACCTTAGTACATTTATCTTCTAAGAGTTTCAGCGTAACTTTATCAATGTCTTCTTCAGCGAAATCAATTGACACTTCAATATGCGCTAACATCTCAACAACTTCTTCTATCATTTTTTTTACTTTTATAGATAGTGAGCCTTCCAGTTGATTCATTGCAACATCAAAGCCTTTATCTGTTTTTGCGCTCACTAAATCCATTACCGCTTCAGCTTGAGACAAATCAATTCTTCCATTTAGAAAAGCTCTCTTGGTAAATTCACCTGGCTCAGCAGCTCTTGCTCCATATCTAAATAAAAGTTCCAGTATTCTTCTTATCGAAACAATGCCTCCATGACAGTTAATTTCAATTATATCTTCTTTTGTATATGTAAAAGGTGCTTTCATATACACTACTAAAACCTCATCAACTACTTTGTCTTGTTCTGGATCAACAATGTTCCCATAATACATTTTTCTTGGTGTTGCCTTTACTAATCTCATTTTTTTTTCATTCGTAAATATTTTATCCACAATTATTAGTGAATTTTCTCCACTAATTCTTATAATTCCTATACCTGCTTCACCCTGTGCAGTTGCAATCGCAGCAATAGTTCCTTCTTTAAACATGTATCTCTCTCCTTGTCTATTAATAAAAAACAAAACCCAGCATTATACTGGGCATGAATATTAATTGCTAGTTGTTAATAGAAATTACTACTTTCCTATAAGGCTCTTCTCCTTCACTATACGTTTTAATATAGTAATCACCTTGCAAAGATTCATGAATAATTCTTCTTTCATGCCTATTCATCGGTTCTAAAACTACTGCTCTCTTCTCTTTTTTTGCTTTTCTCGCCATTTTTGTTGCTAATCTAGTCAGTGATTCCTCTCTTTTTTCGCGATACTTTTCAGCGTTTAGAAATACCCTTTTGAAACTATCCTTGTTTTTGTTATAGGTTATACTCGTCAAGTATTGCAAAGAATCAAGTGTTTGTCCTCTTTTTCCAATTAAAACTCCAATGTTTGGTCCTTTTAGCTCAACGTAAATGCCTTTTACTTCTTCTTTTATTTCTATTTGTACTTGTATTCCCATTTTTTCAAATACTTTACCCAAAAATTTTTCGATATCTTCTTTAGGGTTTTCAATTACAGTCAATTTCACTTTCGCTTGTTTTTTTCCCACTAGTCCTAAAAATCCATTTGCTTGAATGTTCACTATCTCTATTTCAACTCTATCTATTTCTAATTTTAATTCACATAATCCCTTTTCTATAGCTTCATCAACAGTATCTCCACTTACTTCCAATATCTTCATCTGTTCTACTCCTCCTTGTTAAAGAACTCAAGCAAGAACTTGGGTTTATTAATAATCAGCTGCTGAATTGCTTGTAATATGCTATTAACTACCCAATAAAGAGTCAGTCCCGCAGGGAAACCTCTCCCCCACCATACTATCATTACAGGCATCATATATAACATCATTTTCTGTGTCGGATTATTACTGTTTCCTGTTGACATTGTCAAACTAGAAAAATAAGTAGCTATTCCTGCTGATATCGGTAAAATCCATAAGTCGGGATCTCTTAAATTTGACAGCCATAAGAAACTTGTGTCTATGGTTCTATATACTTCTTCTGACTCAAAAACATACAAACCTGGATTTCTAAGTACAGTAAAAAGCCCTATCATAATAGGAAGCTGTATTAACATAGGTAAGCAACCACCTAAGGGGTTTGCTTTATGTTCTTTATACAATTCCATTGTTTTTATATTTATTTTCTCTTTATCATTCTTATACTTTTCTTGAATTTCTTTAATTTTTGGTTGCATTTCCTGCATTAGCTTCATTGACTTTGTTTGTTTTATCGTCAAAGGAACCAAAACTATTTTCATTATTACTGTAAATACAATTATAGACAACCCATAATTTCCCACAATATCAAAAACAATCCTTAACAAAAAACCTAAAGGTGCTGCTATAAAACTCAAAATTAAAACCTCCTAATTTTTATTCTTTCTTATGGGATCATACCCTCCATCGTTAAAGGGATTACACCTTAATATTCTATAAATTGTTAAATATGTAGCTTTGAAAAAATTAAATTCTGTATAAGCCTCTATACTGTATTTTGAGCAAGTTGGATAAAACCTACAGGTCCTTCCTTTTAATGGAGAAATGTATTTTTTGTAAGTTTTTATAATTATTATGCATAGTTTAGCCATTTTTTTCTCCCTACATTATGTTCACATCAAAAGTTTATTTTTTCTCAACAAGTGAAGCATCGCAGATTTTATTTCTTTAAATGAAGACTTGTTACTGTTGCTCTTTGCTATAAATACAATATTATAACCTTTTTTTATTTTACCATAGTTTAATCTGTAATTTTCTTTCAAAATTCTTCTTACCCTATTTCTAACTACACTTTTGCCAACTTTTTTTGACACTGTAAAGCCAATTCTATTTTCTTTTTTATAATTTTTCATAAAACAAATAATCAATAATTTATTTGCCATCGATTTTCCTTTTTTATATACTTCCCTATACTCTTTGTTTTTTCTAAGCTTTTCTTCTTTTTTCATATATGCTTCCTTCGTCAAAAATTACAGAAAAAGACCACAAAATGCGGCCTTATGCAGTTAGCTTCTTTCTCTCTTTAATACGTCTTCTTTTTATTATATTTCTCCCTCTTTTTGTTTTCATTCTTTTTCTAAAACCATGTTCTCTACTTCTTTGTCTTTTTTTTGGTTGATATGTTCTTTTCATTAAAAACACCTCCTTCAGATATAACTATAAAAAAACTTCTCCTACTGTCTTACCTTTTTGTCTTCCCTTCTCTTTTTCTTTTTGATTTGTTTTTCCTTTTTTTTTGTCTTTATAACAGTTTTTTTCCTTTGTTCTCAATAAAAACTTTCTACTTGAAGGCTTTTTCTATTTTATCAAAAAACTTACTCGATAACAAGCTTTTCTAAATAATAAAATATATTTTTTGGATATGGGGTCAGGCTTCCCGATATCCAAACACTTTCTTCTTGTTTGCATTTCTTTAGAAATTGTTGGAATATTGGGAAGCCTGACCCCATGTTTTCCATTTTTCTCTGTTAATAACTTATTGTTTTGTGCACACCTTTGCTTTTTTATACATATTTTGTGGATAAATCTGTGTATAATTTTGTTTTTTTTCTTTTGTCACTCATTTATCTGTTTTTTTTCTTATCTAAAATAACAGTTGCTTTTGTTGATAACTTTTTTATATAATAGTAGTATATATTTCTTATCCACAGTTTTTACTCTTTCTTTTTCTTTTATTCAAAAAGGACGAACACTTTTTTACTATCATAATTTTTTGGAGGTTTTTTTATGCAACAGCAACATCAAGATATTTGGAATAATACATTAACAATTTTAAAAAAAGAAATCTCTCCTACTGGTTTTAATACTTGGTTTAACTCTTTATGTTTTTATTCTTTTAAAGAAACTAAAGCTATATTTATAGCCCCTGATTATTTTATCAAAAACATTGTGAATGAGCGTTATTTAACGCTTATTGCTAAGGCTTTAAAAGAGGTAACTGGTATACATTATTCAGTTGAAATTTTTCTTCAATCAGAGGAAATAGATTTTCTTGACAACGAAACAACTACTGAAAATTCGAACATTCTCATTTCACCTAACATCAATACTGCTAATTTAACTAAATTAAGTCCTAAGTACTCCTTTGACACTTTTGTTATAGGAAATGGAAATAGGTTTGCGCATGCTGCTTCAGTTGCAGTTGCAGAAACTCCTGCTAAGGCATACAATCCTTTGTTTATATATGGAGGCGTTGGTTTAGGTAAAACACATCTTATGCATGCTATTGGACATTTTATACTCGAAAAAAATCCACATTCAAAGATTTCTTATGTTTCTTCTGAAACCTTTACAAACGAGCTTATTACTTCTATAAAGGACAACACTAATGTTGATTTCAGAAACAAATATAGATATGTTGATGTTTTGTTAATAGACGACATACAATTTTTAGCTGGAAAAGAAAGAACACAAGAGGAATTTTTCCATACATTTAATACTTTACACGAATCAAACAAACAAATAATAATATCAAGTGACCGTCCACCTAAAGAAATTCCTACAATTGAAGAAAGATTAAAATCTCGTTTTGAGTGGGGCTTAATTGCTGACATTCAGGCACCAGACTTCGAAACAAGAATAGCAATTTTGCGAAAAAAAGCACAAATTGAAAATTTAAATGTTCCTGATGATGTCATTATTCATATAGCAAAAAAAATCCAATCAAATATTAGAGAACTAGAAGGAGCTCTTATACGAACCGTCGCTTTTTCTTCTTTTACTGATTGCGAAATTACTATTGATTTAGCAACTCGAATATTAAAAGAAGTTTTTTCATCAAAACCTAAAGTCTTAAACATTTCTTTAATCAAGGATATTATTTCAAAACATTATAATATAAAACTTGAAGATTTTAACTCAAAAAAAAGAACAAGAGCTATTGCTTTCCCTAGACAAGTAGCTATGTACCTTGCACGAGAGCTAACCGAATTATCTCTTCCTAAAATAGGAGAAGCTTTTGGTGGAAGAGATCACACTACTGTAATGCATGCTCATTCTAAAATACTAGCAGCTTTAGAAAACACACCTAGTCTAAAGGAAAAATTAGACATTATAAACAAAGAAATAAAGAACAATATGTAGTTTTTTCTATAAGAAAACATACACATCCGTCTGTTTATCTTTTCTTAATAACACTATGTTTTTGAAAATTGTTCTTTTTCTGTTGATAACTTTTTATTGTTATACACATTTCTTTAACACAATAAAACTCTTTGTTTTTCATTTTTTTAGTGAATTATTAACATATTAACAAGTACTACTACTACTACTGTAATAATTATTATTTATTTATTAATAAAAAAGCTTGGAGGTTTTCCACAATGAGATTTAAAATTTCACAAAAAGTTTTAATGAATAGTATTTCTATTGTTATAAGAGCTGTTTCTAATAAAACTGCATTACCAATATTAAAAGGAATTCTCATGGAAGTAAAAGAAAACAAAATAATTCTTATTACTACAGATTTAGAAATTGGAATAAAAAAAGAAGTAGAAGCAGTTGTAGCAAGTGAGGGAATTTTCGTTGTTGAGGGAAAACTCTTTAGTGAAATAATCAGAAAACTACCAGATTCTTCTGTTGAAATAATAAAAACAGAAGAAAACAAAATAATTATTAAATGCGAAAACACAGAATTTATAATATCTACATGGTGTGCTAACAATTACCCTGAACTTCCACAAGTACAAGAAGGAGAAACTTGTTTTTTAGAAAATGAAATTTTTAATAAAATGATTGTTCAAACCATCTTTGCAACATCACAAGTAGAAACAAAACCAATTCTAAAAGGTGTTTTGTTTGAGATAAAAGAAAATATATTAAACATGGTAGCTTTGGATGGTTATAGATTAGCTTTGAGAAAAGGAAAGATAAAGGCAGAAAACGATTATAAAGTTATTGTTCCAGCAAAAACGCTTAATGAAGTTAATCGTATTATAAACAGTGAAGAAGAAAACAAAACAGAGGTAAACTTAACAGAAAATTATATTATATTTAAAACAGGAAAAAGCACATTAATATCAAAAGTATTAGAAGGAGAATTTCTAAATTACACGCAAATAATCCCCAAAGAATTTAATACTAGAATAACAGTTAACACAAAAAAGTTTACAGAAAGTCTTGAAAGAGCATCTTTGATTTCAACGGAAAGCAAGAAAAATTTAGTGAAAATTAATATAACAGAGGAAAAAATAATAGTTTTATCAAATTCAGAGCTAGGAAAAGGCTACGAAGAGTTAGAAATAGAAAAAGAAGGAGATAATATAAGTATAGCATTTAATTCTAAATATATAATAGAAGCGTTAAAAGTAATAGAAGAAGAAAATATCGTCTTTAGTTTTACAACAAATATAAGACCAGGAATAATTGGTCCACAAAACAGAGATGATTATATATATTTAGTTTTGCCTGTACGAATAGCGCAACAGTAAAAGTTTACACTTGTTTATACAGAAGTAAGGGAAAAAAAACGAGAAACAATTATTTTTTATTGAGAGCAAAGTTTTTGCAAAAAAAAAAAGATAGAAAAAGAAAAACGAAAGGAAAATAAAAAAAATGAATATAGAAATAAA
>JAJOKP010000101.1 GCA_021129775.1 Clostridiales bacterium | reverse complement strand
TTACTTTTGCGGTTTTTCTTTGGGCTCAAGTTTTCATAAGTTACTTTACACTACCACAAATTTGTATCTTAAGCCAAACAATTCATGTTGTTCTAGTTGATATTACTATTATTAGTATATGGACTGGAGATTGTTTTGCTATTAGAAACAAAGGTTAACTTGTTCAGAAGGCCAATAAGTGATTATTGAAAGGTGGCAAGGGTGTGGCAAAAAAAACGTCCCCTTGGCACTTCACCAGAAGAAGCTATGATGCATAAGCATCATAACTTCTTCTTATTTCTACTAATGTATGGTTCATTAATTTGTGGTGGAAATAGTGGTGGGTAGTTGTCTCCACAAATCTGTCTCTCCTTAGATTCTTGTTCACAAAATCCTGTACTAAGCACATATAATTGTACAGGTACTTTTATTTTTTTCTCGCATTTTAAGCATAAGGCTACAATTAGATTTAAGTATATTTCACCAGTAATTGGATTGAAATTTATATCGCGTTGTATACTTTGCGTAGATAATCTCGCTAGAAATAAAATATTACAGAACTCTGTGAATTGTGGCAAGAAAGCAGAATCATATACTGAAGGCATGCATAGTTCAAAGAAATTCGTTAATACTTGGTTAACTGGGACTCTACCTGTCAACGTTATTACTCTGCAATCGCCGTCTGAGTCAATGTATTCTATATCAATCTCTACCAATACACAACCAGTAATAATAATCTTTTGAGACCCGAATACTGGTGTTCCTTCGCCTATTTCATCACATTCAGAAGTATCAGCATAAATTAAATACTGCAATATGCCTGCTGATCCTGGCACTGCAACTCTTTCTCCACATTCATCGGTGACAAATTGAGCACCAGATAATGTTGTTTTTGGTGTTATCGTTAAGTTCTCTCTATCATTAATATTATCAGGATTAAAGTATTTTTTGCTACGTATATCTAAAATTCTGACTATTCTCGTCTTAGCACCACATCTACTTGTTGGAATACAGCCAAATGGAACTTTAGAAGCTGGTTGTAAGCCTTGCAACTTAAATGTTACTGAGTCGTACACCTTATCAACAAATATACATTCACCATCTACTTTTTCAAAACAACCATCAAAGTAACATCCTGTGTCAGCTGTACAACATGGCTCTTCAATATCCCTTACTTCGCTATTTATTTTATTATCATTCCACATTCTCTCAACTCCTTACTTCATTTTAAACTCAAATTAGTACAATGAAAAATACTTGCTTAATCTAAAATATGTATCAATACAACTATGGGTGACATTTATCTGTAATTTTTATTTTTATTTCGCATATAATTTATTACAACTATGAGAATATGGAGGATGTTAGAAATGATGCACTACAATAAAAACAGTCATAATTTTATGCCTTATCAAGAAAAAAAATCTGAGATTACAGATTATGATTTAGTCCTTAAGAAAAATCGAACTTTAGTAAAGGAAAATAGAATTCTGCAAGATAAGCTTGAAAACCTCAAAACTCATTTAGCTGAAAGCGAAGGAGTAATAGCTGATAATAATGAGAAGGTCCTAATGTATTCAAAAGAGATATCATTTTTAGAGTCTCAGCTAGAAAAAAATAAGAGCTCAAGCAATAAAAATGAAAATGAAAATTCAGATCAAGAAGTAGACAGACTAAAAAAAGTAAATGGTATGCAAAAAACAGAAATTGAAAGTTACAAAGAACATATAAGTACCTTGTACCTTATTTTATTAGTTTCTGTTGTAATGCAAGATTCCACTTAGCTGCTATTTTGCGTGTGTCGAGGAGGGAGATGAGTGTGGCAGGGGGACGTTTTGTTTGCCACACTGTCCCCCTTATTTTTGATTTTATCTTCTAATAATATTCTTTTGTATGTACTCACTAGTCATTAAAGCTAAAAGTGCACCGTACCCTAAAGTAAAGCTAATTTCGTCTCCTATTTCATAGCATTTCTTACAATTAGTAATATCTAAAATCAGATGATCACTGCTACTCCCTAAAATTTCTATTTCTTTGTCTGTTGGCATAATATCATATGCCCCAAAGTCTTGCTTTCCTACTGCTACAATTGCTCTCACTAAATTCCCTTTTTCAGTAAATGATGGAACATTTCCAAAAGCATCTAGCCCAATTTTACCAATTGGAACAGACGGTTTCTCTTTTACTTCTATTATTTCAGCGGTCAAAATAAATGTGTCTTTATATGCTCCTTCAATTTGTAAACCACAAGTTGTTTCCCCACCTAATGCAATTGCTTCACCTATTCTCAGATTATTAATTTCGTTAGGCATTTTAAAATTATCAATTAAGTATAGACTGCTAGAATTTCCACCACTAACCATCTCTAGAGAATATCCTAAAATAAACTCTACTTTTTTTGCAGTTTCAATCAATTCTCCTAAATTCTTTTCATCTGGAATCACTCCACCGAAACATGATAAATTGGTTCCGACACCGACTATCTTTATATTGCTCAATTCTTTAGTTTCACTAACAAAAGAGATCAATTCATCAATATTGAATATTCCTTCTCTTAAATCGCCAATATCATACATTATTATTATTTTATGAATTTTATTTTGCTTCATTGCTGCTCTATTTAATTCTTTGACAGTAGTTATCTCAGAATTTAAACTTATATCAGCAAACTTAACAACTTCACTAGCCTGACTAAGCATTGGGAGGCGTAGTAGCATTTTTTCTAGATCAAAATGCTTCATTTTTTTTAAGTTCTCAATCCTTGAGTCAGCTAAATATTTAATATTAGTGTCAACTAACACTTCTATTATTTCTGGCATTGCACAAAAACTTTTAGTTACAGCAGCTAAACTAATGTTACAGATTTTAGCTTTTTTCACTAACAGCTCCGCATTATGCTTAATCTTATCTAAATAAATATCAATTCTTGGATTCATTTTTTTCTCCTTTTTTTTAGGATATTTGCCTGCTTGCGAGTCTAGGAGTGGCAAGGGGGCGTTTTGTTTGGCACACCCTAATTTTTCCCTAGGTGTGGCAAACACAAACAAAAATCAGGGGGACAGGAACCTTGATTTCCTAATTTAGCATTTTGGTTAAATCAAGGTTCCTGTCCCCCTGATTTTTCCCCTTGCCACGCTTAAATGCCACAGCTTTTTTTCATAAGTTGTAGTGCAGCTTCTGGGTAACATTTTGATAACACGCCTAGTGATGCCATAATGTAATGTTTGTCAATAAGTATTTTTGTTTCTTTTGTTGGTTGTAGCTTGTTTCTAGCGTTGCTACAAGTCAAGCCTGCTAAAATTTCTTTGCCCTTTTCTAATCTAGTTAATGCTCCACCAGTTCCAATTATGTATTTAACATTTGACAAGTCTTTACCTTCTGCCACTGTTACTTTTCCATTCGGTCCATATATGTGGCTCAATTTGCCAACATGTCTTTCAAGTGCAGTCGCTACTGCTTCTTTAGTTAGCAATTCAACAAATTTAACTTGTTTTTTAGTATTAGGAATAGGTCTATGTTCTTTCTTTATAGTATCAATATCTTTTTGCAAACATTTCTCAATTTCTTCAATACCTATTCTATTAACAATATTCTCCATATTCACATATACACCTAAGTCACCTTCGACTGTTCTTTTTGCAATTGGTTCAGGGCTAATCAAAATCCTGTTTATCTCCTCGCTACCCTCCGTAACCGAGTGCAAATCTGTCGTTGCACCGCCAACATCAAAAGTAATTAAATCGCCTATATTTTCTTTTAGTAGTTTTGATGCTTCCATTACTGCTCCTGGGGTTGGAATTATAGGTCCGTTAATTAATTCTCGTACTTTACTCATCCCTGGTGCGTGGACAATATGTTCTTCGAACACATCTTGAATTATTTTTCTTGTTGGTTCAATGTTTAATTGATCGATTTTAGGATATACATTCTCAACAATATACAACTTCATGCCAGCGTCTTTAAATATTTCTGCTATTTCCTCTTGATTTTCGATATTTCCTGCGTAAATTATAGGAATGTTTATTTTGAGTTCTGCAATTTTTTCCGCATTGTATAGCGCTGTCTCTCTTTCTCCGTAATCAACACCGCCTGCTAGTAATATAATATTAGCATTCATTTCTTTTATTCTTTTGAGATCTGTTCTTCTTAATTTCCCTGCAGTAACATTATGTATAATTGCTCCCGCACCTAATGCTGCCTCTTTTGCTGCCCTAACTGTCATATCATACACTAGTCCATGCACAGACATTTTTAAGCCACCTGCTGCGCTACTCGTTGCTAGCATTTGATCATATTGGATACGCTCTACACCTAGTTCGTGAGCCAAATCCTTAATTGCAGCAGTTAGCCCAATATTTACATCACCTTCTAATACGGATGTAGGCGCTTGTCCTTGCTCAATAAATTTAGGGCTAGATGAGTTAATATTCTGAAATGCATTTACAACAGTTGTCGTGCTGCCAATCTCTGCAACAAGCACATCAATTTTCATCTTTTTCTTCCTTCATTTCTTTTAATTTTTTTACCATGAAAGAAGCTACATCTGAGCCTTTTGTTCCTCTACCAAAGCCTGCGTCAATCCCTTGTTCTACAGCAATTTCAGGAGTAACTTGAGTTCCTCCGCATATAATAATTATATCGTCTCTTATTCCTTTTTCTACTGCTAATTCGTGTAGTTTTTTCATACTCTTATAGTGAATATCGTCTTGACTAATAATTGTAGAAGCTAATATAGCATCGGCGTTAAGCTCTATAACTGAATCTATTAATTTTTCGAGTGACACCGAAGTGCCTAAATAGTGACACTCAATACCATATTTTTCAATCCCGCCATGCTTAATATCAATTATCTCTCTAAGTCCTACCGAATGCTCATCTTCTCCAACTGTTCCTGCAACAATCTTAATTGGATTTTCATCAATAGCTAAACGTATTTCGTCATCTGATATTACTATAGGCTCTGGAGGAATAACTAGTGAATCCGTATCAATTGTAAAAGCAACTTTGCCTTTTAACTCAATACGAGTTCCTTCTGAAGGGTGCATCTCTTCTTTATGAATAACTTCTACATCTTCAAGTCCCATTTGTTTTGCTATTTTAAGAGCTGCAAATTCTGCAATACTCCTAGAAGTAGGCAAGAACATGTTCACCATAATATACCCGTCACCAGCCCATTCTACTTCTGGTTTTATGTTTGTAGTTTCTCTAGTTTCTTTAGTATTTTCAAGACGAATATCGACATTGTCAGTTTCATCTAACTCATCAATATAAATAATTCTTTCATGCTTCTCTAATGTGCAACCGTCTATCAATTTTGACGGGTTTGTCACAGCTGACGGATCGTATTGAGCGACGTTGTTATAACCAAAATGCGCAGTGACAGGAGCTAGATAATCTTCATCTCTTTCAAATACTGTAGAGCTTCCAATCCCGCCTTGGACTTTTCTAGCAATTCCATCTCCGTTTCTTTCTGGGTAATAACCTGAGTCAACAAAGAAGCCGTCTTCAACCGCTTGAAAATATCCTCCAGTTTCAATTATTTCTTCCATAAATAATATTGCTCTTTCTTTTAATTCTCTAGCTGTTTCTCTTAATATACCATCTTCTTTTAATTGTACCATGTCAAGTAGCCCGTCCATACCTACTAAAGCTTGTTTTGCCGTGTCGCATGCTTCTATATTATATATATGCCACGGTACGTTTCTTCCTTCGTCGGGAGTAATAGTAGATTGAATGTCTACACTAGTCAACTTTGATATAAGCAAATTAAGTGTATGTGTTACGGTGACTTCTCTAGTTGAAGAATCCATATATTTTGTATTCATTTGAGCTCTCATTTTGTATTCTTTAAACAAATCTCTAAGTGCTACGGCATAAGGTAAATCAAGTGTCATGCAAGGTGCAGGAGGTGCGGTTGGTGGAACTGTAGAGAGACAAATGTTTTCTTTCTTCATACCCACCTTTACTGAAAAGGTTGAGTTAATAGCATGTTGAACCATAAGCTCAGGCATTACTTTCCAAGCTTCTCTCGCAGTAGCATTCGCATTATGAGCCCCATCAATTTGCGCAATATCTGCCCACACCATTACATTTTTCGCTTCAGCAGCATCTACAAATGAACGAACCATATTAATATTTCTATATAGAACATTGTATTGAGGATCTTGATGTGCACCGTTAACTCCTTCTTCTGCAAACATAACAGCTATTTCTGGTCCTGCAACTCCACTAATATATGAATGGTAATTTATTGGTCTCCCTACTTCTTCTTCAATAAAGTCGAGTGCTTTCCTTTGTGCTCGAATTTGTTTTCTAGTAATAGGAATACCACCTATTCCCTGCGGTGTCCCTTCTATCAAACCGTCAAAATGACTTTGACCAGCTGTTCTAATTACCATTATGTGATCTGCCCCATGGTAGGCTGCCATTCTCATTCTTCTTATATCATCTTCAAATCTCCCAGAAGCAATTTCAGTTGTAATAACACAATCTGGTTGTGGATCAATATCGTTAAAATACTTCGCCGAAGGTAGAGGAGTCCTTCTAGCTAATGGAAGCGAACAATCCTTATACATAAATGGTCCAGCTTCAAGTGCTTCTTTTTTTGTTCTCCAAGTCCAGCCTCTTCTTTTAGGTCTGTAATTCTCTAAGTCTTCAAGTATATTTTTAATATTTAATTTTTCATTAGGTTTTAGTTCCATTATTTAGTACCTCCTTCAAATAGCCTTACTGCCACATCCCATAGCTGTCCATCAATTAGTTTTTGTCCTACTTCTCTAATATCCATTTCTTTATGTTTTGCTAATTTATATACAACATGACCTGCACCTTTTGCAATTAAGCCTCTATCCAAAACTCCTTCTGCTATTGCTTTTGATTCAATGCTAGAAAAACCCATGCGTAGCAAAACCGACCTCTCAATAGACGGAGTAGTGTTTTTCTTAGCTAAATCAATCAAAGGGTCTACTATTTTTTCTGTTAGTTCCCAAAACCTTCTTTCTAATTGTTCATCAGTTAATTCCTTTAAATGCTCTCTTTTTTGATTAAAGTCATCTGCTCTTTTCAATTTTGCACCTCCAAAATATTATATGATTTTAATTTTAAGCTCTCTTAAAATATTTAATATCCTATCATTTCCTGCTCTACAGTCATCTATTAAAAATTGAATATCTGCTTTAGTTATCTCCCCAATATTATTCATTTCCATACAATTTTTAATGTATGATTTTCTTAATTTGTTAAGGTCAATATCTCTTGTTTTAATTAATGATGGATGTGATGGCAATATAATATTTTCACCAACAACTTCATCTTTGGGGTCACCATAAAACACTTTGCATCCATTTTCGATTGCAAAAGACAATTGCGCTCCAATATGCTTTCCTGCCCCTGTATATTCAGTTTCTTGAACTACAATAGCTTCATCTTCGCTCATTTCTTGAGCTAAACTAAATGCCGCCGCTAGTGCCGTATTGCCAGCAGGTCCACGCTCTAGCCCCTCAATTTGTGCTAATGCTTCCGTCATGTAGAACACTTCTCCTTGATTTACTAAGACATATCTATCCATATATCTTAGAGGTCTTGCAGCTGATCTTGGTACGTCAGAACGGTCTGGCCACGTTGCAAATGGAATTCCAAATCCTGTATGTCCAGTTGTAAAAGATTTTTTGTTAAAATCTGTATCGCTTGCCATATGTAAGCCCTTTAGGTTTACACTCGCCCCGACTATCTGGGTTTTTGTAGCATTTGCCTTAATGAGACCTCTAGCAGTTCCTGTAAGATTACCACCGCCTGCATTGGTACATACAACAACATCGGGATCTTTCCCTTCTTTTTCTCTAAACTGCATTGCAAGTTCATAGCCTAAAGTTTCTACTCCCGCTATTCCAAATGGTGTATACAATGATGCGTTAAAATAGTTCGTTTCGTCTAGTAGTTTTAGAAAAATATAGAACAATTCTGGTCCAACAGTCAGTTGTAAGACCTCGGCTCCATATGCCTCACATTTTCTTGCTTTTTCAACTATTTCTGGTTGCCCTCTTCCTTTGCTGTCGTAGCACTCTTGAACAATTATACATTTTAGACCTAGCATTGCAGCTTGACTTGCAACCGCTGCTCCATAGTTTCCGCTAGTTGCTGCTATAACACCTTTATATCCAAGTTTTTTAGCATGATATACCGCATTTACGCCTCTTCTTGCTTTAAAACTGCCAGACGGATTTGACGCTTCATCTTTAATAAATATTCGTGCACCTTTACCACTTGGTGCTAGTTTTCTTGCTAATTTAGTTAAATTCCTAAGTTCCAATAATGGTGTGTTTCCTACTCCTGCTTCTCCTTGAATAGCTTGCATTTCTTTAAGTGTATATCCTGTTTCTTTCATCATTTTTTCGTAGTCGAAAGAAATTTTGCCGTATTCAAAAACGCTATAGTCTATTCCGACAGATTTTTTCATAATTTCGCTACGTTTAGACATGATTTTTTTATAATTAGAGTTCATCCAAGTCACCTCCTGCTAGTAGGATTCTTAGTTGTTCTCCAATTTTCATAAGTTGGGGCACATGTTTCCCGTAATCATGATCATAATATGGATTCACTTCGATTAGTTTCGCATAAATCTCTCGCCCAGTAATAGTTCTTATTTTTGCTCTATCACCTAGTTTAGCATCGTCTAGCAAAATACCTTTTGTCCACATCTCTAAAGGAAGATTTTGGGTATCTTTAGGAAGATTATCAACTCTCTCCTTAACAGTTAAAACTATGTCGTGTACGCGCACCCAAGTCCCTTTTTTTACAATCATATCCGCACCTGCTTTCAATAAATATTTCATATGTTTATTTAGCGATTACTACTTTTACTTTCTAATTAAATCTCTCATATCACCCATAATTGCCCTTGGCACTGGCAAATCTAGCATTGTAACTAATCCTGCGTATGAGTTAATTACATGAGGTATCATATTCACACACATAGCTATAGTTCCAACACCTCCTGGTATTTCAGGCTTAATTTGCATGTTGATATTTGGAGTTCCCTTAATCCAAATATAATCTCCCGTATCAACACCTTCAGTTTCTGGTAAAATTTGTTGTGGATGCTCCATCTCAATTTTCATTTCTCCATCAACATACCCATACCCACATTGCTTACACCCTGCAACATTACCTGCTTCAACTGTTACATATTTTGTTTCTCTATATGTATTACTCATTATTGCTTCTCTAGTTTCATCGATTTTTTCAACTTTCCACCCTATCCCATCCGTTACCATATTAATTGACTCTGGAAAACCAACATGACCTGCTACCGAGCCGTTTTCTACTCCATCGTAAAACTCTTGCTCACTTAATCCTACACCTTGTTCTATCATAACCGCATGTCCAAATGGTGATAGGTCGTTAATCCTTGCAGCTTTAATATGCTCAACGTCTTCGCAAGTCCCTGTTAGTGCAAGAATTAATAAATCAAGAACAAAACCAGGGTTTATTCCAGTCCCTAAAATTGTTACTCCGTTTTCTTTTGCTAATTTGTCCATCTCTTTAGTTAATTTTGGCTCTTGTGCTTTTGGATAAGCCATTTCTTCTGCTGTTGAAATAACATTTATTTTTTGTTCTACAATAAATTTAATTTTATCATAAGTTGTTTTTGTAAATGAATCAGTTGCTATTAAAGCAACATCAACCATTCCCTCCTTTGCAATATCCTTAATTTCGTTAGTAATTATAATTGGTTTCTCGCTTCCTCTATCCATTCCCAATACTTCATACATATCTTTCCCTACTCGTGCTTCGTTTCTGTCGCATATTCCAACGATTTCTACACCTTTTTTTCTAAGAAGCATATTAGCCATACCACTACCCATAGCTCCGAATCCCCAAATTATTACTTTTATATTTTCCAAATTACTACCTCCTAAAATTATAATAGTATTAAGCAAAATCTATGACATCTACATTCTAACAGAATATTATTAGTTCTACAACACAACTAAGAAAACGATATCCTTCTTTTTAGAAGACCTTAATTGTAAAACTAAATTCCACCCTCATTACAGCATGAACCGCCCCCTGTCAAGCAGACAATGAAAATGATAAAAAGTATCTATGCCGTCAAAGCTCTATATACAAAAGGGCTTTGGCAGTTTAATTTTTTTAAATGTATAGCATGCATGATTTAATTTTGAGATTTTAGAGAAAAAAAGAGTGTAAAATTCATGGGTTTGATGAATAATTGGTAGATGTGTATTTGTCAACTCAATTTCGGTCCACTTAATAAATGCCTAAATCCGTCATGTCAACCGCATGAAAAAAACAGTGACATAAAAAGAAATAAATTTACAAAAAAACACAAAAATGATTTATGAGTTAAGTGTCAAACTCTTATTAATAGAAGTATAAAACTATTTTTAGGAAAGATAAAATGGATTTTTATAATAAGGCATATAACCTGCATTCCCGAGTTATTGTAACGAGGATGGGAGTGATATCTCCATATCCTTATAAAGGCAAGAATAGGATCAGGCTTCACTTTTGCAACTTACTGCAGCTATTAATGATTCAAACTTATCATTTCTTGTGAAGTCCCCTGCTTTTATTTTTGATACCATCTGCATTGATATCCCAAGTTTGTTAGACAGCTCTTTTGTTGTTGTGTTACAATATTTGTCTGACAAAAAAACTATAACCTTTCTAGCATTTGATATTTTCCTTGTTCGCGACTTATTCTTTAAGATTTCACAACTTAAATTTTCTTGTTTAAGTATAGCATTAATCAATACTTCAAGTTTTATATTCTCGGTAACTACTCCATCTGTAATTTGCATCTTTTGTTATTCCTGCTTCTTTTGGATTAATATGGATATATTTAGTCAATTGTAATAAGTAACCATCTTCCTTACATAGGATAGCTTTGTATCTCTGTTGAAATACGTGCCCCGTTCTCTTATATTTTTTGTTATAACTTTGTGTATAAACTTGCTAGATTCCTTACATTATTTTTTGCAATGGAGTTTCCCTTACTTCTATCAGCAAATGAATATGGTTATCCATTAAGCAATACGCATGGAGTTTAAAACTATATTTTTCTTTGTATCTTATAATCACATTTTCATACTCTAGTTTATCCTCATCTTTACTAAAAACAACCTCACCATTATTATCTTTTGCCATTACATGGTATAATGCACCATAATAGTGTATTCTTTGCTTTCTCGGCACTTAAGATCATCTCTCAAAAAATATTATCACAAACAAGCACTTTAGTCAAGAATTGTCATTAACTAGCTAATCGAGCATATGTTTGTCGTGCTGCTAGAACGATGTAATGCTCTTACTCTCCGAGAATCCTAATGAGTTCTACTAGTAAGTTGCGAAAGTGAAGCCTGACCCCATGTCCTACAGTAACTACATTTCAATTACTGGTAAATGCTTTTTAAAAGTCTCTGCAACTATCTTAATTCTAGAATTTTCAATTTCCCAGGAATTCTTTTTTGTAAAAAAAGAACTCCATTTTCTTTTCTTAGCTTTTATTGTGAGTTTTCTATTTACAAATCTATATCCTTCTATTTCTTCCCAATAATAATAGGTCCCATTAATAATTACACCTTCTTTAAAAACGTATAGTTTTTCAAATTGTTGAGACAAGGTGAGCATAAGAACTACTATTGGAAGATTCCCCGTTGCTGGGTATCTTGGGAGTATAAATTGCAGAAAAATAGGTGCTAAAACTAGAGGTGCTAACAACAACGTCCAATAAAAATAACCATTTCTCACTTCGTACTTCAAATCATAAATGCCTTTGTAATGCGTTTTCACTGCAAAAGGCAGAGCAAATTGCCATAAAAATGCTATGGCAACCGCAATATCCGTCCATAATTCCATAGTCTCAATAGCCACATATTTTCCCCCTAATTGTTTTTTTTGCATATACCTATTTGGCAACCACTGAGCAGTTGCTAAGCAAAAATAGAAAACCGAGATCTTCCATTCCGCTTGCTTGCGCGTTGCCTACCATCAATCAATATAGCTTAAACTTCACGCATAAACTCTCCACACGCTCTCTTGCCTCTTCTTTTTTTTCTGGATTGTTAACAATTAATGCTATTATATCAGCTATTTTTTTCATCTCGTCTTCTTTCATTCCTCTTGTAGTCACTGCTGGTGTTCCAATTCTTATTCCACTCGTTACAAATGGGCTCTTTGTATCAAATGGAATCGTGTTCTTGTTAGTAGTAATACCTATTTCATCTAATAATTTTTCTGCTTCTTTACCAGTCATATTTTTATTTCTTAAATCAATTAAAAGCAGATGATTATCTGTCCCACCAGAGACTAAGTTAAAGCCATTAGAAATTAAGGCTTCTTCTAATTTTTTTGCATTTTTTAGTACTTGCTTTTGGTATTTGGCAAAATCAGGTTCTAATGCTTCTTTAAATGAAACGGCCTTTGCTGCAATCACGTGCATTAGTGGGCCACCTTGAATCCCTGGAAAAATTGCTTTATCTATCATCTTCGCATATTTTTCTTTGCAAAGTATAGCCCCACCTCTTGGCCCCCTCAGTGTTTTATGCGTTGTTGTTGTTACAAAATCAGCATATCCGCATGGGTTTTGATGTAAGCCAACGGCAACTAACCCAGCAATATGAGCCATATCAACCAACAATAGAGAACCTACTTCATCTGTTATTTCTCTAAATATTTTAAAATCAATTGCTCTTGAGTATGCACTTGCCCCTGCAATAATCAATTTAGGTTTTGCCTCAATTGCGATTTCTCTTAGCTTCTTATAGTCAATCCTATGTGTTGCTTCATCAACCCCATAACTCGCAAAATTATAGTAGTCGCCCGAAATATTAACATGGCTACCATGCGTTAGATGACCACCATGTGATAAGTTCATTCCTAAGACAGTATCTCCTGGTTTTAATACAGCAAAACATACAGCTAGGTTTGCGTTCGCCCCAGAGTGCGGTTGCACATTTGCATGGTCGGCACTAAATAATTTTTTCAATCTATCTATAGCTAGATTTTCAGCGATGTCTACCTCTTCACAGCCGCCGTAATACCTTTTCCCTGGATAACCTTCTGCATATTTGTTAGTTAGTTGACTACCCATTGCTTCCATAACTGCTTCAGACACAAAATTTTCTGAAGCAATAAGTTCTATTTTATCTCTTTGTCTATTTGTCTCTTTTACTATTACGTCGTATATTTCTGGGTCATATTTTTTAAGATTATCAAAGTTCATTATTTGGCTCCTCTCAAATAGATCAATTGTTTAACTGCTATCGGAGTCATTGGGGACAGTTCTTTTTGACTCACTTTTGCTTAGTCATTGTAACTCTTAAGTATATTATAATGCTCTTCATTTTAGAGTCAAGAGGCTCTTTTCTACAATTTGTTATTTAAGTCTTCTGCAGCAATCATACCAGTTGTAAAAGCCATTTGAATATTGTAACCACCAGTATCTCCGTCTAAATCAAGTGTTTCTCCTACAATATATAGACCTTTTAGTAATTTTGATTCCATCGTTTTAATATTGACTTCCTTTAGAGCTACTCCACCTAATGTTACCATCGCAACTTCAAATCCTCCACTTGTAAAGGAATTTATAGTATACTCACATATTAATTTCGCAATTTGTTTTCTATTATCCTTCTCTAACTCGCTACAACGCACATCTGTTTCAATATGGCAAAAACTCAAAAACGAATACGCCAAGTTTTTACTTATCCCAAGTCTAAGAAGCAAAGTTGAAAGCTTAGTTTTACCACTAAACTCACTCTCTTTAATAATAATTTTTTCTAACCCAGACCTGTTAATTTCATATCCTAAAAAATTAATTGTAATAGCTTCACTTTGGGAGAAATATCTCGAACTATTTGATACTAGTGGTCCGCTAAACCCTTTATGCGTTATTAATAAGTCTCCTTCAACTCTTTTTAACAGTTTATTATTTTTCCATATTGATAGGGAGGTGTTTTTTATAGAAACCCCTGCTTGATCATACAGGAAATGTTTGTTAAGATACAGTGGTGTCAACGCAGGTTTTGGTTCTATTACGTTATGTCCTAGATTTTTTAGAATATCGTACCCATAACCTTCCGACTTATCACTAACAAAGGAGCGCCCTCCAGTCGCAATTACAAGATTTGCTGTTTGGTATTTACTCTTATTTGTCTTTACTGAATAAAAATTATCTTCTACTTTTCTTACTGTTTCTACTCTCTCATTGCATTAGATTTCTACTTTCTTCTCATTTAATTTGTATAACAAAACTGACAAAACGTCATTTGAAACTAATGATTTTGGAAAAACTCTATTGTCATCTTTGGTAGTGAGATGTAGCCCAGCATTAGAAAAAAATTCATTAGTGATTTATTATCAAATCTTCTAATTAGTCTTTTAACAAACTTATCCTTATCACCATATTTTGCGTGAAAATCTTTTGCATCTCCATCATTTGTAATGTTACACTGACCTGCACCCGATAACAATAATTTTTTTGCAAGCTTTTTTTCTGCTTCTAATAGCAGAATTTTTTTCCCTTTAAAGTTAATAGCGGTGAAAATGCCTGAAGGCCCCCCACCTACAATTATTAAATCATAAATCAATTTAAACAACTCCCGATTTTATTTTCCTGAAATTGTGACTCCAGATGTTAATATCCAAGGCATTATAGTTTTGCCAAAATTTACTTGTTCTGAAGATATTTCTTTAATATTTTTAAACATATCGTATATGTTTCCTGCAATCATGGTTTCAGATATTGGATACTGAACTTTGCCGTCTTCAATGTAATAACTATTTTTCGCAACACCTGAAACATCCCCATTTGAGCTAGGGCTCCCGCCTGAAAATCTTGCTAGTAGTATTCCTTTTTTCACTTTTTTTATTATATCATTATATGAAATATCTCCTGCATCTACAATATAGGCACCACCTGAGTTTTCAGCTCGTTCTCTCCCTGTTTTTTTCGCTCCATAGAGTCCTAGCAAATGACTTTTAAGCACTCCATTTTCAAGAATAGTCAAATCCCTTGCTTCAAATCCGTCGGCTGTAATGCTGTATCCATCACAGATATGTTTGGATCTAGGGTTTGAGTGAATCGTAAGCTTTGAACTTGCTATTGTTTCTCCAATGCTGTCTTTTAATACACTAGTTTCAGAGATAATAGAGCCGTCACTTAGCCCAATGGCAGCAAAAGCATCAATTAACTCGCCTAGGTAGTCAGGTGTAATCAAAACGTCTCCAACAAATTTTTCATTAATTGGTTTTGTTTTAAGTTGCTCAATATTTTCTTTGATCAAAGTCCTTAGTGTCGCAGTGTCTAATAAATCTTTCTCCAAGTTACCCATAGAAAAACTTGCAAAATTCATTGAGGATACTTTGTTTCCGTCTTTCGCAGTAAAGACTACATAAAAGCTGTAAATCCCTTTCGTTTGTAGATATTTTACCCCGTTGCTATTGACAAGATTAACTTCAGCGAAATTAAATGTTAAAGACGATTCCGATATGTTAAGCTTTGGGTACTCTAACTTAACCGCTTCAATAAATCGAGTAATCAGATTATACATATCTTCTTTGCTAGGTTCTTTATCACCACTCTCAAATTGTTTCGTTTCTTGAAAAGGAGATATATCATATGCCTCGTCCACCTCTGAAGTTTCTAACAACTCTTGTACATTTTTGATTGCCTCCTCTATTGCAGAATCATCTGTTTTGTTTGTATTAATTCTTGCTTTCTTGTTTTTATTTACCGCAGTAATTTGCAAATTGACGTCCGTTGTAGTTCTTAATAAAGATATTTCTCCTCTTTCAACTACCATTTCGGTATTTTTAGACTTGTTAGAAATAACTTGGTATTTCTCTAATTTTGCTTCTGATAATAACTTCATCGTTTTATTCACAGCTTCGTTATTAGCCATAATTATTTGCCTCCTACATTGATTCTACATTTAATAGCAGGACCACCCATTCCAACTGGGATTATCTGTTTTTTCCCACACATCCCACCACAGCCCCATACCATATCATCAGACACCATGGTTGCGCTCTTTAAAACGTCAAAAGCTAATCCAGCTATAGTTGTGTCTCTTATTCCTCTAGCTAGTTTACCGTTTTTGATTTCGTACCCCACTGTTACAGCAAACATGAATTCACTTGTTGAGTCAGCCTGCCCGTTGCCCGATCGCATAAAGTAGTATCCATCTTCTATAGAAGCTATCATATCCTTAAGCTTGCTTTTTCCAGGCTGTATTGCAGTATTTCGCATTCTTACTAATGGTTCATCAAAATATTGATATGCTCTTGCGTTTCCCTTTGCAATTGTGTCAAAAGTTGCAGCTGTCTCTTTGTTGTGCATAAATTCTTTCAATATTCCGTCTTCAATTATAACTACATCTTCTGCTTTTGTTCCTTCGTCATCGACATAAATAGGCGTAGGGCAAAGCACTCCATTATATGAATGAGCATAATCCGTCAAAGTGATTAAAGACGATGAAACTTTTTTATCTATATAATCCGCAGCGATTGAACCACCTAAAACAATGTCAGCTTCAGTTGTATGTCCTATTGCTTCATGTGCAAGAATTCCTGCTAGGTCAGCGTCGAGTATAACTTCTTTTTCTCCAGCCTCAGCGTAGACACCTTCACTTTTGTTTTTAAGATGTGTATATAGTTTATCTATATCTTCAAATAAATCACTTGGTTTACTAAAGAGATCTTCAAAATGTCCTCTCCCGCCAAATAATTCATAAGCACTTATTGGTTCGCCATTTTTATCTACTCCTAGTTTTACGATAATCATTGTTCTTGGCCAAAGAGAATGTTTAGCGGATCCAACTGATGTTAATATTGTTTTATCCATTCCTAAAAAATTCAATAATACTGTTCTAGTAATTAGGTCAGTGAACTTTTTTTCAATATAATTATCAATTTCTTTTACAAAATTCATCATGCCTTTTTGGCTAATTCTATTTTTGTCAGTTCCTAAGTCAAGAGAATGTGTAAACGCAGGTCCCTCATATATTTTGTTGCTTTTTTTACATTTCCGAGATAAAAATTGTGCATTTTCATTTGCTAGTTTAATTGTTTCTATTATACTCACATCATTTATTTCTGGATTTGAAGCAAAGCCCCATGAACCGCTATTAAACACACGAGAGCTCACACCGCTTGTAGATTTTTTTTCATTTTCTACTAAATTACTATTCAAAAATCTAATACTCATATTCTTATTTTCTTGCATTCTAAGTTCTGTGTAATTTGAAAAATGCTTTGCAAATCTATTCAATTGTAGCATTATTTTCTTTCTCCTTTTGATAGTATTTAAAGACTACAAACTCGTTAGTCAAACCACGAGTCACCACTTGGTTAGTCCTAGTAGTTAGTCGTGGTTTCCTAATTAAACACTTATCTACAACGCCTTTGGCTTTCCTAATACCTCAGCCATGATTACTCCAGTAACAACAGCATTTTTATTAAACAAAAGCTCTAGCCTCGCTCTTTTTTGCACCTTTTTCCCGTAGTTAAAACTTTTGTCTTCTTCGTTTTCTAGTAAATACTCATCTTTTTTCTTTCTAGTAGGCACTACTTGTGAATTTTGCAAATTACTTCTCTGCACATCAATGCCTCCTTCTCTTTTAACATATTCCTTCGATTCTACTTTTTCTGACATTTCACGCGCATATCCTCTTTTTTTATGTGTCAAAGTAGCATCCGACTCACTGCGTGTTTCCTTCAATTCATCAACAAACTCTTTGCCTCTTTCAGAGATTTCGCTATTTAGATCCTTGAAAATATCTGTCAACTCTCTCTTAGTTTTCCTCGGCTGATTATTTACATGCTCTTCATTTTTTGAACTATGCGGGTCTGCATATGTCTCTTGTTGTTTCTTTTTCTTCAAACTTTTCCATATCCAACGCCCAATTACTAAAACAGCTATCCACGAAATGTTATCAAAGTCCATAAAGTCACATCCTTATCCAAACAGATATTCTACTCTTTAGTTGAGTCAGAGATAGAATTTCTCATATCTGTGTCTGAAATAACATTCTTCATATTATAATAATCAAGTACACCTATATTACCTTCTCTTAGTGCAGTAGCCATTGCTTTAGGTACTTCTGCTTCGGCCTCTACAACTTTGGCTCTCATCTCTTGTACACGCGCAACCATTTCTTGTTCTTCAGCAACTGCCATTGCTCTTCTTTCTTCTGCTCTTGCTTGTGCAATACGTTTGTCTGCTTCCGCTTGTTCTGTTTGCAATTTAGCTCCAATATTTCTGCCAATATCGATATCTGCTATATCAATAGAAAGTATTTCATATGCTGTTCCTGAATCTAATCCTTTACTCAACACAGTTTTAGAAATCATATCTGGGTTTTCTAAAACCGCCTTATGATTATCAGCCGAACCAACTGTTGTTACAATCCCTTCTCCTACTCTAGCAATAATTGTTTCTTCACCTGCTCCACCGACTAATCTTTCAATGTTTGCTCTTACAGTAACTCTTGCTCTTACTAAAACTTCAATACCATCTTTTGCAACAGCTGAAATCTTTGGAGTTTCAATAACTTTAGGATTTACGCTCATTTGAACTGCTGATAATACTTCCCTACCTGCTAAGTCGATTGCTGCAGCTCTTTCAAATTCTAAAGCTATTTCCGCTCTTTGCGCCGCAATTAAGGCATCAATTACATTATTTACATCTCCGCCAGCTAAATGATGTGCCTCTAGGCTATTAATGTTTAGACTTAAACCCGCTTTGGTTGCTTTAATTAGTGGAATAATAATTCTTCTTGGAGCAACTCTACGTAGCCTCATCCCTACTAGTGTAAATAATCCAACCTTAACACCTGAAAATAAAGCTGTAATCCATAGTCCTACTGGTACAAAACTCAAGAAAATAGATAAACCAATAAACGCAATTGCTAAAATAATAATAATCGCAATCAATTCTTCCATTTTAAACCCTCCTAATTAGTTTTAGTTACTACAATTTTTCTACCTTCAACTTTTATTACTTTAATCTCTTTGCCTTTCTCAATAAAGTCTCCATCAGCTATTACATCATAAACCGCACCCTCTATTTCTACCTTTCCAGCAGGTCGAAGATATGATTTCACAATGCCTTCTTTATTAAGTAGTACACTGTAGTCCTTAGCAGCCGCTATGTATCCTTTTTCACTTGCTCTAAGTACTATTTTATCTAAAAACTTAGTTTTAGGGCCGAATTTCAGCAATAATACCAAGGCGATAACAGAAAATACCATAGCTATTATTAGCGAAACTACCGCTGTTGCAACACTACTAGAAGCCATAAAGATGCTTCCTATCAAACATATTATCCCTCCTATTCCTGCGATACCAAAACCTGGAACTAGCGCTTCTACAAAGAGCAATAATATCCCTGCGGCAAAAATAATAAGAACTGCATAAGTTGCATGCCCTGCTAAAATACTTCCTGCAAAAAATAGTGAAAATGAAACTATACTCAATGTTCCGCCTAATCCAAAACCAGGCGTAAATATTTCCACCATTATGCCAATAAACCCCAATGACAATAAAAGCGGGACTAAAATGGCGGATGAAAGAATCTGTGCTACTAATACTCTGAAGCTTACAGCCACATGAACTACTTTGTTAAACTCAATGTCTAATTGCTCTATCAAGTCGTAGTAATCGGTAGCAACAATATCTGCAAGCCCCAGTTCTTCAGCTTCTCTAGTACCTAGGTTAAGCAATCTTTTATAATCTACTACATTTTCAATACTAATACTCTTATCAGCCATAGCGGCTACAATTTCGGGATCTATACCTCTTTCCCTTGCAACTGATCTTAGCTTGCTAGTCCAAAATGATAAGATTTTTTCATTGTTCGGTATCGGCTCGGCAGAGCCAATTGTACTATGAGGTGCCATGGCTATTGTCTCAGCAGATATGGTAATCAAAACCCCCGCAGATTCGGCTTTTGTATTAACAAATGCTATAGTTGGAATATCTATACCTGTGATTAACTCACTTATTGATATAGCAGAATCTATTCTCCCACCATATGTATCGATTCCAAAAATTATCGCAGCCGCTTCATTTTCTGTCGCAATTGCTATTTGATCGCTTAAAAACTGATAAACAGCTGGTCCTATTTCACCGTCGACTGGAATTACGTAAATGTCGCCACTTTTGTTTGTAGCATTAGCTACTGGCATCAAAACAACTAGCAATAAAATGAAAACTATAATTTTCTTAATCACTTTTTCACCTCCCTCGTTGACTATGCTTCTATACTATCAAAGATTTTCCTTTCTATCAATAAAAACATTCTAAAGTCTAAAAAAACCTAGAATGCATTTCAACACGTTCTAGGCTTTTCTAAATCATTTTAAATAATTTCTCACAACTTGACTTATAACTTTTCCGTCTGCCCTACCTTTAACTCTTTCAGTTGCACATGACATGACTTTGCCCATGTCTTTCATGGATGTAGCTCCAATAGAACTAATAGCCTCTTGCACGATAAGTGCAATTTCTTCCTCTGTTAATTTCTTAGGTAAATAACTCTCTAATAAAGCGATTTCTTTCTCAGTTTGTTCAATAAGATCTTCTCTTTTAGCTCTATCAAATTCGTCTAGGGCTTTTGTAAGTTGTTTTACTTGTTTAATAATTACTTTTTCAACAGCACCATCGTCTAGCTCAATTCTATTGTCAACTTCTAGTCGTTTTATATCGGCTCGCACTAAAGTAATTATGTTTTTAGCAAGCACATTCTTATTTTTCATAGCCTGCTTTATATCACTAGCCAATCTATCTTTGAGGGACATTTGTCTCACCTCTAATCTTTCTTTAACTAAAATTTCTTTGTATTCTTTCTTCTTGCAGCCTCGGCTTTTTTCTTGCGTCTTACGCTTGGTTTTTCATAATGCTCTCTTTTACGTACTTCAGATAATATTCCAGATCTCGCGCATTGTTTCTTAAATCTACGAAGAGCATTATCCAAAGACTCATTATCTTTAATTTTTATCTCAGACATTAACTTACCCCCCTCCACAAACACTTGCTGAATATAGCTAGTATCAACAAATATTCTGTTTGTGAAATACAACCATACTTCACTACGTTATTATACATCAAAAAAAAGGGTTATGCAATAAAAATTTTGTTTTTAGGTTTTTGGTGGAGTGTCAAAAAGTGGTAATCCAATAATTTACCAGCAGCTCTATAAGTTGTTAAGTAGAGCAAGATTAGACATCCGCTTGCTCAAGCAAGTGGTTTTTTGCTCTTTTTTATTAAAGGTTTGCGATTTACTTATTGAATACGAGCTGACCGTATCATATATCTCAAGCCAATTTTTTACTCTTGTTATCCTGTTTGGCAATGTATATCTGTTATAATAACAATCTACTAAAAGAACTTGAAAACCAGCTTCGGCAATTTCAACTGCGTTTTCATATCTATCTTCTATAAAGATATCACATTCTAGTTCGGTTGCTTTTAGTACTTTGTTATGGCTTCCTAAAAGATGTAGTGACGTTTTAGGAAACTCGCGCTTTCTAATCCATTCACTTGTGACCTCATGCATTTTACTGTTTCTAGCTGTTACATAGTGTATGTTGTTATTTTCCGCTAATTTAAGCAGATTTTTTTTCGCACCTTTACGCGCCCTCGCTTTTTCATGCATCTCGCTTCCATGAATTTCATAGAATTCCCAATAATTTTCCGCTGATATGTTAAGAACTTTATCAATATCGTATTCCGTAATATCAGTAGGCTTAAGATTAGTCCCAAAAAACTTATTCGCATATTTTAGCCAATAATAAGGAATTGTTATCGTTCCATCAATATCAACACATAAGTTTAAACGTCCCATGTGACCACTCCTCATCTCAATATTTAATTCTTACTTTAATAATAGCACTCTCCCTATTTTACTTGTTATGTTATTATTAATTTTTTGTTAATTCTAAATACAAGCATGTCAAGGGTTTCCAACAAGCCCTAGGGCTTGTGATGAAATAACCTGTGCAATGTTGCGAAGGATTTTCGTTCATAACCAAGGCGTGGAAATAGGCGCATAGCAGCGTTATGTAACTGTTTCCACAACGTAGGGTATGGACGAAAAGACAAGTAAGATTGTACAGGTTATTTAGGAACAAGCCCT
>JAJOKP010000117.1 GCA_021129775.1 Clostridiales bacterium | reverse complement strand
TTGTAGACTTGCTATTTAATTACCCCTAAATTATCAGAAAATTTTCAAATTGAAATAGCATATAGATAAAAAAGTGATACAATAATGTGAAAATATAATTTCAAATTACTGTATCACTTTTTAATGTAATAAAATATAAATGGAGTCACCCTCATAGCTCCTCCATTTATAGAGCAGTTAACAATAACCGCTCTTGAGATTCGCAACCAACCATAGATTAGCAACCCTCAATCTAATGATAATTGATTCTAATATAAATTGCAAGAACTATGAAACAGAAATTTTAAACAATTACCAAATTTACAGTTATGAGTGTCCAAAGTGCCAAAGTAAACACTACTGGGTTAGACACGCTACATATGGAAGGAATGTAGTTTTAGTTGAAAATTATGTTTTTGTTGAAATGAAAATGGAGATATTAAGACTTAAGTGTAATTCTTGTAAGTCAACACATGCAATACTTCCGTCTGCTATTATTCCTTATTGCATATACAGTTTAGCTTGTATCTTTAAAATCATTACAGAGCACTATCTAAAGAAAAATAGTGTGATTTGTATTGCAAAAAAATATAAAATATCATTTCAGTTAATATATCACTTTTTAAAATTATTTAGTTCCTTCATAAATGAGTGCATTTCAACTCTTAGGATTTTGGAAATAATTAAATGCGCTTCAATTCCAACTCTTAAAGAAATTCTAAAGTTGATAGTTGGTAATTTTGAAAATAATTCTTTTGCTAAAGAGTATGCAAAAATTAATAACTGGCCATTTCTAATGAAAAAGTTTCAAAATATTTACCCCATCCCAATTTACATAGGATTTGCAAATTTATGAATTTGCAAATCCACATAACTTTTGAATATACTTGAGAACTTCTTTTTGGTAATATGAAAATAAATACAAAAAGGAGGATTACAACATGAATAATCAAGAAATTAAGGAAATAGGGCTCTTTAGATTTTCATTAATAGCGGCAATTGTTAATGATACTTATGAGGCTTGTTCAAAGATGCAATATTATAGAAACATGGCAGCGAAGGAGCATAAACATCCAAACGGGGAAAAAGTAAAGTACGCATCTGAAACAATAAAAAGTTGGCATATGTCCTACATCAAACATGGAATAGATGGACTTTTGCCTAAGAAAAGAAGCGACAGCGGAATGCCAAGAACTTTTTCTAGGAAAGCTATAGAAAAAATTCATGACATTAAAGAACAATACCCACATATAACTACGAAAATGGTGTATCAGAAACTAATTGAAGATGGATATATAAAAGCATCAACAGTATCTTTGTCGTCAGTTTATAGGTACATAAGAGATAATAATTTGAAAAGAAATCAGATATCGCCAGTAGAAAGAAAAGCATATGAAATGGAACATAGTAACGATTGTTGGCAAGCGGATACGACACACGCAGCAAAAATAATAGTGGATGGGAAGAAAGTACAAACCTACCTAATAGCAATAATTGACGACTGTTCTAGACTTTGTTTACATGCAGAATTCTTTCTAAATGATAACGCAGTAAATTTGCAAATTGCATTAAAAAAAGCTGTGAAAAAATACGGGATACCCCGAAAATTTTTCGTGGATAATGGTGGCCCATATAAAAATGGACAATTGAATTTGATTTGTGCATCTCTTGGACTGGTATTAATTCACACGAAAATATATTCGCCTCAATCGAAAGGAAAAATAGAGCGTATGTTCAGGACGGTGAAAGATGGTTATCTCAACTGTACTGATTGGAATGAATTCACGTCTCTAGCAGATTTAAATAACAAATTCAATATCTATTTGAATGAAGAATATCAAAACAAACGGCACTCATCAACAAAAGAAACACCAAGAAGTAGATATTTAAAAGATTCTGCTTTAATCAAACGCAAAACAGAGGAAGATATAGAAGCTTGTTTTTTGCATAGAATCCAGAGAACAGTAAGAAATGATGCAACAATAAGCCTAAATACATTTTTTTTCGAAGTTCCACAAAAGTATATAAAACAAAGAATAAATATAAGATACACTCCAGATGCACTAACAGAAGCTTACATTTACAATGATCAAAATGAACTAACCGATGTTGTATATCCATTAAAAAAGGTAGATAATTCTAAAATAAAAAGAAAATCTATCGATTATTCACAAATACCTGCAGGAGGCAAAAAAAATGTATAACAGTTATTGGGCAATGGAGTATAATCCATTTAAAAAAAATGATAAATCAGATACTACCTATAAAACAGCAGATTTTGCTAATGCAATAGCAAGACTAGAACACTTAAAAAAAACAGGTGGGATCGGGATTTTTACAGGTTTAGCAGGGGTTGGCAAGACATTTGCAGTGAGAGAGTTTTCAAAAACGCTAAATCCAAATTTGTATAAAGTAGTGTATATCTCCTTATCAACAGTAACAGTATTAGAGTTTTACAAAAGTTTGGCTTATGGTCTTGATTTAGATCCTCCCAATAAGAAAGTAGATATATTTAGGGCTATCCAAGAGAGAATTGTAACGTTGTCAAAAGATAAGAGAATTACAACAGTCGTACTAGTGGATGAAGCAAATTACCTTCAGACTGGGATACTAAATGATATAAAGCTTCTCCTTAATTTTGACATGGATAGTAAGGATTATGCAGTGTTTGTACTCGCTGGGCAACCATTACTAAACAATATATTATCAAAACAAGTGCACGAATCCTTAAAACAAAGAATTGTAATAAACTACAATTTTCATGGCATAACAAAAGAAGAGGCAAAAGATTATATAAAAACAAGATTTGCTTTATGTGGAGTACACACAGAAATAATTAACGAGAACGCGCTAGAATCAATATGTTTATGCAGCAATGGATCTATTAGAAAATTAAATACACTAGTAGATAAGTGTCTTTTAATAGGCTCTATGAACAAAGCAAATGTAATTGATACAGAGATAGTAATGAGTGCTCAAAATGAAATAGAGCTAGTATAGGAGGCGTTAAAATGGTTATATTTAAGTGCATTAACAATGAAAAAGAAGCTTGGGACGGAAAGATTGTCTATCTAAAAAACTATGAACATCACTGTGAAATAAAGATAGAGAGTCGCTCAGGGATAACAGTTCTATTTGGTAAAGCACGCAGTGGTGGCTTTGCGTGTATTCCTGATTTTGGAGCAGGGTGCCATCTGGTTGATCTGAAAAATAAATTTTGGAACACAGAACGTCTTGTAAGAACTATAGGTAACGAAGTAGATGGAATAACTGTAGCGACAGCTTTGTATGCGCTAGCAGATGAGATAAGTTTATAACGACTTGGGCGAAGCCTGACAAAGTTTCAAGAGAATCATCCTTCAAAATATCACGGGGTCTACCCCGTGCCTTAAATTGAAGATTCTTTTATAAAGAGCAATATTGAAAGTAGCGTTCATTGAAGAGTGCTACTTTTTTCTTTGCGTTAATTTCATTGCATAAAACAAAGTGCAAATATTGATGAAATATAGTGGAAACAGGGCAAAATAAAGTGACATTTTTATAATTAGCTGGATAAATTAATTTGAAATTAGTTGGCTAGAATAAAGCGTAAATCTACAAGTAGCATCAGACAGACTAGGAGAAATACTAGACCTAGAGCTAGAAAGAACAGGAGATGAGACGAAAAAAATAACACCAAAATCACTAAGCGGAAACATAGAACTAAACAAGATAGACTTTAGATACGGAACAAGAAAACAAATACTAAAAAACATAAACCTACACATAAAAAAAGGAGAAAAAATAGCCCTAGTAGGAGAAAGTGGATCAGGCAAAACAACATTAGTGAAACTGCTACTGAACCTATACAAAGCAGAAAAAGGAGACATACTAATAAACGAAAACAACATAGAAGATATAAACCTAGACAGACTAAGAGAAAAAGTAGCATACGTACCACAAGAAACATTCCTATTTAGCGGCTCACTATACGACAATCTAGCACTAGGAAGAGAAAACACAAACCTAGAAGAAATAATTGAAGCAGCAAAAATGACACAAGCGCACAACTTCATAAACGAACTACCACTAAGATACCAAACAAGACTAGAAGAAAACGGAACAAATCTTTCAGGTGGAGAAAGACAAAGAATATCAATAACAAGAGCAATACTAAAAAAACCAGATATACTAATACTAGACGAAGCAACAAGCAACCTAGACTCAATAACAGAAAAAGCAATAGAGAAGACAATAGACCAACTATCAGGAAACACTACCACAATAATAATAGCTCATAGACTAAGCACTATACTTAGATGCGACAAAATATACGTAATGGACAAAGGAGAAATAATAGAAAGCGGAACACACAAAGAACTAATAGACAAAAAAGGCAAATACTTTGACCTATGGAGAGAACAACTACCAGAGAATTAGAAACATATTAAAAAACAAAGTAATAAAAATTAAGTGCTTTTAAATATTAAAATTCGACCACAGAAAGTCTATTTGTCTGATTTCAAGGCAATTACATACCACATATAGTGCTTTGAAGAGATGCAAAAACACAAACCAGAGGTGACAAAGTGAAAGGAATAATAAAAGATATATCAGAAATAACGGATAGTAGAGAATTGTTAGAGTCTAAACCGCACGCTTTTACTGCAATATTTACCTACATAATATTACTAATACTACTAAGTGCTCTAGCATGGACTTATTTCGGAGAAAAAGAAATAGCTGTAAAAGCAATGGGTGTGGTAAGACCAACAGAGAGAATAAGCACAATAACAACAAAAGCAGGAGGTAGAATAGAACAAATAAACTTTGAAAGAGGAGACAAAATAGAAAAAGGCGATATTCTCTTTACAGTAGAACATAAAGAATTAAAAAACCAAAGAGAATCTACCATGAACACATTAAAAACAAATCAAACAGACTTAAAAAATCAAGAAAAACTAAAAAAGAGCATACTAGAAGAAACAAACCACTTTGACAAAAATACCGAAGAAGAAAGAAACTACTACTTTAGTTACCTTAATTTCTCACTAAACCAAAAAAGACAAAGAGAAAGCATATCACTAAAGAGAACAAGAATAAGAAACGAAACTAATGAAATAGAAAATCTTGTAAAATACATTAAATCAATAGAACTAGGAGAAAATCAATTCGCAAATGAGAATAACATCTATTATGTGAAATACATTAACTTCGAACTTCAAATGGAAAAACTAGAGGAAATAGTAGAAGTAAGCAGAACTAATTACCAAGCGCAAGCAACACTAGGTGTAGGAGGAATGGTATCTAAAAAAAGTGTTGACAGTGCAAGGAGAACATACGAAGAAAGTAAACTAGGAGTAGAAAGACTTATTAGTGACACACTATTAAATACAAAAGCAAACCTAGAAGCTAACATAAACACATTAGAAGAACTAAAAATTCAACTAAAAGAAATAGAACTTGACGTAATAATACATGAAGGCGAAAAAAGCAGAACAATAACACTCTTAGCAATAAATAAAATAACACAAATAAACGAACGAATAGACCTATTAGAGAGAGAAATAAAAAGAATAGAAGAAAACATAAAGAGCGTAGACATAGCTATAGAAAATCATATAATAAGAGCGGTAATAACAGGATACATAAACGTAATAATAGATATAACAGAAGGAGACCTAGTACCAAGTGGAGCTGTAGTCGCAACAGTTGTGCCAACACAAACCATGCAACATAAAGCACTAATATATGTAGATAACAGCGACATAGCGCACATAAAAAAAGGAGACAAAATAAGACTGCAATTTGCAGCGCTACCACACAGAGAATACGGAGAACTAATAGGAGAAATAACAAAAATAGGAGTAGAGCCAATAGTAAAAGAAGCAGCGGGAGCAAGTTTTTTCTTAGTAGAAGTAGAAATAGAAAACAGACAACTAGTAGGACACAGAGGAGAAGAAAAAGAAATAAAGATAGGTATGGCAGTAGAAGCACATATAATCACTAAAACTCAGAAAATACTCTATTACTTGCTTGAGAAGATTGATTTGAGAGAGTAATTGTAAAGGATGGATAGCAGTAAAAATAAACATAGCAAAAAAAATTGCATGGGGTCTTGAGAAACTTTGCAGGTGAATTAATATGTTCAGTTTTAGTGACTCAATAATGGGAGGTGGGAATTAATATCCTAATCATTTAAAAGAGATTGAGTGGAATTTACTTTTGCAATTGACTGACATTGTCACAAGTTAATCATAAAATCAAGTAATTTACCCTTGACACACACGGCTAGTTGTATTACAATTTACAAGAATCTGTTTAAAAAGTCCACTGCCCCGGATTTTTAAATAAAGATAATATAGAAAAATTATACATGAGTATGTTGTTGAAGGAGGGAAATGATGAAATCCTATTTAGCTAAACCGAACGAAATAGAAAGAAAATGGTATATCGTAGATGCAGAAGGTAAAACATTAGGAAGAATGGCGACTCAAATTGCTACAGTGTTACGAGGAAAACATAAACCAGAGTTTACTGCACATGTAGATACTGGAGATTTTGTAATTGTTGTTAACGCTGAGAAAATAGTATTAACGGGTAAAAAATTAGATCAAAAATTCTACACCTACCACACAGGATATCCAGGTGGACTAAGACAGATACCGTATAGAAAAATGATTGCGGAGCAACCTGAAAAAATAATACTAAGTGCAGTTAAAGGAATGCTTCCAAAAAACAGGCTTGGCAGAAAAATGTTGACAAAATTAAAAGTTTTTGCAGGACCTGCCCATAAGCACGAAGCACAACTACCTGTAGAACTAAACGTATAGTTATATAATGAGTAGAAAGGAGGAATTGTTTCAATGGCAAAAGTAGCTTATTATGGAACAGGAAGAAGAAAGAGTTCTGTTGCAAGAGTTAGATTAGTTCCTGGAGAAGGAAATATTATTATAAATAAAAGAGAAATTGAAGAATACTTCAATTATGAAACTCTTAGAAGAGAAGTAAAACAACCCTTGGCATTAACTGAGACATTAAATAAATATGACGTAATTGCCTTAGTACATGGTGGAGGATCCACAGGACAAGCAGGAGCTCTAAGACACGGAATATCAAGAGCGCTAATTAAATCTGACGAAGAATTAAGAGGAATGCTAAAGAAAGCTGGTTTTTTAACTAGAGATTATAGAATGAAAGAAAGAAAGAAATATGGTTTAAAAGCAGCAAGAAGAGCACCACAATTTTCAAAAAGATAGTATCAAGGCAATTAAAAATAGACTGTATCAGTCTATTTTTTTATTTTAAAATTTTTAATAAGAATAGAATTCTTTTTTTAAAATAGAATAAGAGAAAGAGGTATAAGGGGGGCAAATTGGTGCGGAAGCTTATTATAATTAGAAAGAAAAGGATTTATCTCGCTATAGTGCTAGCAATTATTTTGTTGTTTATCGGAATTGGACTTGAAAAAATTCGAAGTAGCTATGTAGAAACAACAATTATACCAGCGAACGCGAAAATAATTGTCATCGATCCAGGTCACGGTGGAGTAGATCCAGGGGCAGTAGGGAAAACTGGGACATTAGAAAAGGACGTTAGTTTGTCTATTTCTTTGTTTTTGAAAGAGCATTTAGAAAAAAGTGGCGAAATTGTAATACTGACTAGAAGTACTGACGTTGGACTATACTCGTCAAGAGGTAGTTTGAGAAGAAAAAAGGAAGAAGACTTGAAAAACAGAAAAAAATTGTGCGAAACAGCAATGCAGATTTGTTTTTGAGCATTCATTTAAATAGTTTCACACAATCGAGATACTATGGGGCGCAAACTTTTTACTCTTCAGACAATCATGGTGGCGAAAAACTTGCAAATATAATTCAATTAGAATTAAGAAACGTATTAGATAAAAACAATAAAAGAGAATCGTCGGTTATAGATAATATGTACTTAATTAGAAAGTTAGATATTCCAGCGGTACTGATAGAATGCGGTTTTCTATCAAATGCACGAGAAGAAAAGTTGTTAGCTGACGTAAATTACCAAAAAAAGATTGCTTGGGCGATATACACTGCATTGCAAAATTATTTTGCTATCTATGAAAATTATTAGGAGTCTGCGCGGAAAGTCGTGTATGCAGATTTTTAGTTCATTTTTTCGTTCAATTTTTGCAAAAAAACGGCGAATATCTGGATATTTAACGCTTTTTTTGCGGAATTTTGAGCGGAAATAAGGGACGAAAAGGTGCGTGTAGGACTTTTCGAGCAGGCTCCTAGGTTCAACTAAAATTCAGATTACCTGCCTATTCTAGAGGGTTTGGCTAATTTGCTCGCCCGAGGAGGAAAATTCCCTGTCTACTCAACGCTGCCCTTGCGTATTTATTCAAATGATTAGCTTAAAATAGAATAAATTATTACAAGAAACCCAATTGTCCAAGTGTAGTATGAAAAATAAAAAAGTTTTTCTTTTTTAATAAAATTAATTAATGCATGTATTGCTAACACACCAGCAAGAAAAGAAGAAATAATACCAGCAAATAAAATTCCATAGGTCAAGTCACCAATTCCAAATATTAAGACAGATTTTGCTTCTAGCAGTGTTGCACCTAAAATAGCGGGGATAGAAATTAAAAACGAGAATTTAGTTGCTAATTCTTTGTTGAATCCCATTAATAATGAACCGACAATTGTTGCGCCCGATCTTGAAATGCCAGGTGTGATGGCAAAACCCTGAAAAATGCCAACAATAACTGCATCAAGCCAGTGCATGTCTTTTATATTGCGGTGACTTTTATGAATTTTCTCAGCAGTCCAAAGCAAACATCCTGTGATTATTAAAGAAATCCCAATTATCAATTGCGAAGTATAAAAACTCTCGAAAATATCTCCTAAAAATATTCCCATCAAGCCAGTAGGAACTGTTGCTACTACAATCATAATTCCGAGTTTTCTGTGTTCATTGCTTGCATTGAAGCCTTTTCCTAAAAAACATTCACATATCATTAATGCAAACTCTTTTACAATAAGAAGAATATCTTTATAATAAACAAAAAAAACAGAAAACAGAGTTCCTATATGAAGCATAACAATTAAAAAAAGGACTTTGTCTGCAGGGACATTTAGAAGTGATTGTGCGAAAGCAAGGTGTCCGGAGCTACTTACAGGTAAAAACTCGGTCAAACCTTGAATAATTCCTAATAAAATTGCGTTTATAACGGTCATGGTTAATCCTCCTAGAAGTAGTGTATTCAATATAATAGATTATATCAGAAATTCCAATTTTAAGCCACGCCAAGGTCGTTTTTTATAGGATATTTCCGTGAAGTTTGATTGTTTTCGGAGTCGTTATGTCTCAAAAATCATTCCATTCATACAAACTAACGATATGGGTACAATAAATAATAAAAGAATGAAGGGGGTTTAGGAATGTGGATTATGTTCATTAGGACGATAATAGTATATTCATTTGTAGTGTTTGTTATAAGGATAATGGGTAAAAGGCAAATAGCACAATTGCAACCCTTTGAACTAGTAATAACAATCATAATAGCTGAAATGGCAACAATACCAATAGAAGACCCGGAGATCTCGTTGCTCAAGGGAATTATGCCTATCATTTCCTTGTTACTAATGCACGCTTTTGTTTCTTATGTAACACTAAAGAGTGAACGTGCAAGAGCAGTAATTTGTGGCAAGCCGAGTATAGTTATCGACAGAGGCATGGTTGTGCGAGAAGAAATTAAAAAACTAAAAATAAATATGAACGATTTATTGGAGCAATTAAGGTGTAAAGATTATCACAATATAGATGATGTTGAATACGCCATACTTGAAACAAATGGTGAGATTAGCGTTATTCCTAAGAAAGAAAAAAGAAGTGTGCAATGCTCAGATTTGGGAATAAAAACCAATCAAGAAGTAATGTCCATAACAATTATTTTAGATGGCAAACTAAATAAAGACAACTTAATTAAATCAAATAAAGACTTAGATTGGCTAAATAAGCAGCCAAAAATAAAAAAAGTTGCTAGAATAAAAGATGTTTTTTTTGCATACATATCTACTTCAAACGAGTTTTTTATACAAATCTATTGAAAAAATTATTTTTCAAAAAAACATTGACAAAAGAACATTGACAAAAGAACAAAGAAGGTCTATAATGAACACATGAACATATAATCATATGTTCATGTGTTCATTATAGATTGGGGGGTAAAGAAAATGGAAAATGAGGAAAGCTGCAGTACGCATGGCTTGCACACGAAATCAGTAGAAAATGTTAGAAAAAAGATGCTTGATAATGAAAGTACGAAAGAGTTGTCAATGTTTTTTAAAGTATTTGGAGATGCAACAAGGATAAAAATAATGTATGCACTGTATTTAAACGAAATGTGCGTTTGTGATATAGCGGTGGCACTCGATTTGAGTCAGTCAGCAGTTTCACATCAGCTACGAACTTTAAAAACATCAAGGCTTGTAAAGTACAGAAGAACAGGAAAAGTAGTGTATTATTCGTTAGATGATGAACATGTCATCAAAGTACTAGAGCAAGGGATTAGTCATATAAAGCATGATTAAATTATTGGAAGGTGAAAATTATGGAAACAATAGCGGAAAACATGAAAGGCAAAAGAGTTGAAGAAAATGAAATTGTAATAAAGGGGCTAGATTGTCCAGATTGTGCACTTGGACTAACAAAGAGTATGGAGAAAGTAGCAGGAATAGAGAAAGTAGAAGTTGATTTTTTTACTGGCAAAATGTACGTAGAACATACAAATGGTATTAAAGAAATTATTAAAAAAATAAAGAAAAGTGGGTATATTGGTATAATAGAGGATGGGAAAGTAGGTCGCGTAGACAATAAAGAAGTCGTGAACAGTCGAAGTAGCATGCTAACCATTGAAACTTTAGCAACAGTATTATCAGGGGTCTTCATTCTTTTAGGTACAGCAATACTCTCAATGACGGAAGCGAAAATAATATCGGACGGTTTATTTTTACTAGCAATTTTAGTGGGAGGCTACGAAATAAGCAAACGTGGAATATCTTCGCTAAAGGTGCGTAACCTAGATATGAATATTTTGATGTTAATCGCCATATTAGGTGCAATACTTATAGGAGAATTTTCAGAAGGAGCTTTGGTGGTGTTCTTGTTTTCAATTGGGAATCTACTGCAAAGTTTCACTATGAGCAAGACAAAAAGATCAATAACTAGTTTAATAGAGTTAGTACCAAATGAGGCAATCTTAGAAACGTGCTTTGGGAATGAAAATGTTGTTGTTGAAAAATTAAAGATCGACGATATTGTACTAATTAAACCTGGTATGCGAGTAGCCATTGACGGTCAAGTAGTGGATGGGCATTCAATGATCAATCAAGCAGCAATTACTGGGGAATCAATACCAGTAGAAAAAAGCATTGGGGACGAAGTTTTTGCAGGGACAATGAACGAGCATGGGTTTTTAAAGATTAGAGTTTCAAAGCTTGCAGGAGATACGAAACTATCAAATATAATAAGGCTAATAAAAGAAGCGCAAAGTAAAAAGGCGCCAATACAACAAACAGTAGATAAATTTGCCAATTACTATACTCCGCTTGTTGTAATACTAGCAATAATGATTAGTATAGTACCGCCATTATTTTTTGCTCAGCCATTTATAGTTTGGTTTAGAAAAGCTTTAATATTATTAGTGATTTCTTGTCCATGTGCTCTGGTCATATCAACACCAGTAGCAATTGTATCAGCCATAGGAAACGCATCTAAAGAAGGGATCTTAGTAAAAGGTGGCATATATCTTGAAGAAATGGGTAATATTGATGTAATCGCGTTAGACAAGACAGGAACACTAACAAAAGGTAAACCTATAGTAACAGACATAGAAATCACTGATAACGGCGATTGTAAGGACCCTCTTAGAATAGCGGGTGAATTAGAAAATGCATCAGAGCATCCAATCGCCAGAGCTATCATGAACAAGGTAGATGAAAAAGGATATAAATTGAATTTTAACGTGAAAAGTTTCAAAGCAATCGTTGGTAGGGGAGTAGAAGGAGTAGTAGAAGGTACTCATTATTATCTAGGTAATATAAGAATGTTTAAAGAAATGGGAGTTAATATTAGTGAAATTAACAAAAGAATGAGCACATTTCAAAATAGAAGTAAAAGCATAGTAATTCTAGGAACTAAAGAAAAAATAATATGTATTTTTACAATTTCGGATGAACTAAGAAGCGACAGTAAAAAATTCATTCGATCACTAAAAAATCTAAGAATAAGCGAAGTGCTTATGCTGTCTGGCGACAACGAAGATGCAGCAAGTGGAGTTGCGAATAAGTTGAATTTAGAGAAATTCAGAAGTGATCTGCTACCTGAAGACAAATTAAATATAGTGGAAGAGTATATTAGGAAAAACAAAAAGGTGGCAATGGTAGGAGACGGTATAAATGACGGACCTGCACTTGCCAAAGCTAATGTAGGGATTGCAATGGGAGGTATTGGAACAGATTCAGCCCTTGAAACCGCAGATATTGTACTAATGGGCGATGAATTAATGAAAATACCATATATAATAGAACTTAGCAATAAAACGATTTCGATTATAAAGCAGAACATAGTGTTTGCAATCTCTATAAAAGTAATATTCATGATACTCGCTGTAGTCGGAATAGCAAATATGTGGATGGCAATATTAGCAGATACGGGAGCTGCGATTATAGTTATATTCAATGGAATGCGATTACTTAAGAACTTCGCTTACAAATACAGTCAACTCGGACATCAAATCACGAACTAAATTGTGGTGGATTAGTCTTACAACGGGACGATGAGGGTAGTTGCCATGAAGTCTAATAACAACGCCTTCTTCTCCCGTGTTTAATAGAACTTTTGTGAAAAGGGGATACGGTGCTATACTACGAACAAATTGTGTCGTAAGCGAAAAATCTAACTCGGAGCCAACAATACTCATTAAAAAGTTGATTCCCTGATGAGGAAGCATGCCTTCGCGGTAGACTCTATTTGTAGTAACAGCATCGTAAATATCACAAATGGCTAGCATTCTTGAATACGGGTGGAGCGAATCCCAAGAAAGACCATAAGGATAGCCTTTTTTATTGACTTTTTCGTGATGCTGCAGTGCCGCTAGCGCAATTTCCTCAGAATAGCTTAATTCATTTTTTAATATATCGTATCCTATTTTGGGATGATTTTTCATTTGGTTCATTTCAGAAACAGTCAGTTTAAAAGGCTTTGTTAGTATACTATCTGGCATTTGAATTTTGCCTATGTCATGGAGTAGCGCAGCTAGTGCGATTTCACGAGTTTCAGCAGTAGAGAGACTCATGCTATTAGCAAATATAATCGAAAATACCGCTACATTTAAAGAGTGAGTATATGTGTAAAAGTCTTTTTCTTTAATTCCTTGTATACCTACAAAAACTTGATCGCTACCTGAAATGCTATCTGCTAATTGAGTCGCTATATCAGTTATAACTTTTTTGTTTAGATGATAGTTATCTTTGAAAAACTCAAATTGATTTGCTAACTCATCAAAAGATTCTTGATATACTTTATTAGCCTTTTCTGCTTTTCTAATAGTAGTATCATCGAAGAATTTAGCATATTCCGCTGTAATGGGAGTGAGTTTTCTAGTAGAGAAGAAAAACTGAACATCATTTTTTAACAACTTGTGCTTTAGCAAATCTGTCATTTTAGTACCTTTATGCACCAAGATAGCGCCATGTGTATTGTATAGATCGCGACTGATTGTTTCGTTAGATTTTAATTCGGAAAGATAGATTTTTTCCAACTATTTCACTCCCCCTTGGATATGTGTTGTAGTTTTTTTGGCAATACTCTAAACATAGTATTTTATGTGTACCCACAATGAGAAAAAATAAGCATGTATGTAAATATTAGTTTTAGAAATACAGGTAACTATATTATATGCATTATTGTGCAAATTGCCAATAGATTTATCTGAAAAAATATATTACAATTGTCCTAAGAAAACATATAGGAGGAGATTCATTTGGCTGGAGTTATTTTGAAAGATATAAGTAAAGTTTATCCTGGAGATGTTTTAGCAGTAAAGGACTTTAATTTAGAAGTTAAAGACGAAGAATTTTTGGTGTTAGTAGGTCCATCAGGGTGTGGAAAATCTACAACGCTTAGAATGGTTGCAGGGCTAGAAGAAATTACAAAAGGAGAATTGTACATAGAGGAGAATCTTGTAAATGACGTAGCGCCAAAAGACAGGAATATCGCAATGGTTTTCCAAAACTACGCACTATATCCGCACATGACAGTTTATGACAATATGTCATTTGGGCTTAAGTTAAAAAAAGTACCAAAAGATGAAATAAAAAAAAGAGTAACAGAAACGGCAAGAATATTAGATATTGAAGAGCTTCTAAAAAGAAAACCAAAAGCATTATCAGGAGGGCAAAGACAACGTGTTGCGCTCGGACGCGCGATTGTAAGAAAGCCTAAAGTCTTTTTAATGGATGAGCCTTTATCAAATCTGGATGCAAAACTTAGAGTGCAAATGAGAACAGAAATATCTAAACTACATCAAAAGCTTCAAACCACTTTTATTTATGTTACGCATGATCAGACAGAGGCGATGACAATGGGTGACAGAATTGTTGTAATGAAAGATGGGATAATGCAGCAAGTGGATACACCATACAACTTGTATAATAATCCTGTAAACATCTTTGTTGCAGGATTCATAGGAAGTCCACAAATGAATTTTATTGAAGGTAAAATGAACATTGAAGGGGACGTAGCAAAATTTGTATTTGCTGAGAATGAGATTACACTTCCTAAAGATAGGACTTTATTAATAAAAGATGTTGTATCTGATGGCGCTGAATTAGTTTTAGGGATTAGACCAGAAGATATTTACGAGAATGGGGATGTTATGCAAGAATACAAAAACTGCGTAGTAGATGGAAAAGTAGAAGTGACAGAACTTATGGGTGCAGAGACATATTTGTACTTAAAGGTTGCAGATAATAATATAGTAGCGAGAGTAAAGGCAAGTAGTGATACGAAATCAGGCGAATCTGTGAAATTGGCATTTGATCCTAATAAAATCCATATGTTTAATAAAGAAACTGAACTGGCGATATTTTAGTAGTGCGGAGGAATTCACGTGGGAAAGAGGAATTTGTCAAATAGATTCAGACTGATGCTTTTAATACCATCAGACAAATGTGAGCTTAGCAATTTATACCAATTAGCCGCCAATTGTTTTTATTTGGATAATTTGTATGAAGTTAAGAATACGGAGAATAATGTTTTTATATTAATTGATGAAAACGTGTCTAAGAAAGAAATTATGAATACCGCGATGAAATTACTAAATACAGTTAATTCTGAAATATACATTGACCTCCATGTTGGAATAAGCGAGAGTTTCCCGTGTCCGATTCAAATCAAGGAAGCTCTTGCTGATGCCCAGCAATCTATTAAAATAGGAACAATTTATTATGCACAAAGACATATATTTTTCTCTGAAGAACTTAAAACTGAACAGATGATTCAAATGATTTCTGAAAAAGAAAGAAGAATGATGTACGATAAGTTGTTTAAGAGCGAAAAATATGATAAGATACATGAGGAAACGTATAGAACAATAGAATCTTTACTTAACAATAATCTGAATATGGGTGCTACTGCTAAAGAGTTATTCATACATAGAAACACGCTTACTTACAGGTTGGATAGAATCTACAAAGACTTAGGGCTAAACCTAAAAGATTTGAATGATGTTATGCTGTATAAAATGAGTGTGCTGTTAAAAAGAAGTTTCACCAAGAGCAGGTTGAAGTAAGAAGTAAGAAAGATAAAGAGAATGCGTAAGACTAAGTAAATTGAACGATTGCGGTGAGAATAAATTGTATCATCGCATATCAATTTCCATTCAATGCAAGCGGTTGCGTAAATAAGGAGGAGAAAAAATGAAAAAAGAATCACCAAAGGTTGCATACTTCTGCATGGAGTACGGTTTAGACAATGATTTTAAAATATACTCTGGCGGATTAGGTATTTTAGCAGGAGACTATCTAAAAGGTGCTAAAGAAAACAACATGCCTATAGTAGGAATAGGGCTAAGGTGGAAACAAGGTTATTCAGAACAACGTATAGATGAAAAAGGTAATTTGTACGATTGTTATCGTGCGTATAATTACGATTTTCTAGAAGACACGGGTGTAAAAGTAAAAGTTCGAATTAGACAAGAAGATATCACTTGTAAAGTTTGGAAAGTAGACTGCTTTGGTAATGTCGATTTATATTTACTTGATACAGACATAGAAGAAAATTCAAACCGCTTTATTACAGGGCAATTGTACGGTGGAGGTAGCGAAGATAGAATTGCACAAGAGATGGTATTAGGCATAGGGGGTATTCGTGCGTTAAGAGCTCTGGGTATTAAAACAGATGTATACCATTTTAATGAAGGGCATGCTGTTTTAGCGGGTCTTGAGTTAATCAGGGAAGAGATGCATAAAGGACAAAAGTTTGAAAAGGCACTCGAAAAGACTAGAGAAGAGATAGTATTTACTACGCATACCCCAGTAAAAGCAGGAAATGAGAGTCACTCTATAGAAACATTACTATATATGAAAGCTAATTTAGGCTTGTCAGTAGAGCAACTAAATCAGCTTGGTGGCATTCCATTTAATATGACAATTGCTGCATTTGCGCTGTCAAGAAAAGCTAACGCAGTAGCGGCTTTGCATAACGAAACTGCTAATATAATGTGGGATGAAATAGAGAATAAACCTGAGATTATCGGCATCACTAATGGCATTCATAAAGGTACATGGGTTGATGAGAGAATAACTAGAAACTTAGCTGATCTGAGTAATCTGTGGGATGCACACATGGAGATAAAAAAAGAATTGATACAATTTGTTGAAAAGAAAACAAAAGCAAAATTAAATCCAGATTCATTGCTAATCGGATTTTCAAGAAGAGCAGCGACTTATAAGAGAAGTGACTTAATTTTTAAATATGAAAAGAAACTAGAAGGTCTTTTAAAGGATGGAAAGGTGCAGATAATTTTCTCTGGTAAAGCTCACCCAATGGACGATGGTGGGAAGAAAATAGTACTTAATTTAGTTGAGATGTCAAAAAAATATCCTAACTCTGTTGTCTTTATAGAGAATTACGATATGGAAATTGGACAAATGTTAACTAGAGGTTGCGATGTGTGGCTAAACAATCCAAGACGACCTAACGAAGCAAGTGGAACGTCAGGAATGAAAGCGGCAATGAATGGGGTACTTAACTGCTCTATACTTGACGGATGGTGGCCAGAGGCATGCATTGACGGAGTAAATGGATGGGCTATTGGAGATGAAGAGGTTTTAGAAAATACGGTCGAACAAGATGAGAAAGATGCTAGAGCATTATATGAAACTCTCTTAAATAAGGTAATTCCAACGTATTATGAAGAAAAACAAAAATGGATAGAAATGATGAAACAAAGTATAGAAACAACCAGTACATTTTTTGCAACAGATAGAATGGTAAAAGATTATTATGAATTATTGTACATGAAGAAGTAATAAGACGGTATAGGAAGATGGTGGAATATAGTGAGATTTGAAAGATCAAGTGGGCTGCTATTGCATCCCACATCACTGCCTTCGAAATATGGAGTTGGTGATTTAGGAGAAGAAGCATATAAGTTTATTGATTTTCTTAAGAACACAAAACAAAAAATATGGCAAATTTTGCCTTTAAATCCCCCTGGGTATGGTGAATCCCCATACCAATGTTTTTCTGCATTTGCTGGAAACGTGCTTCTAATTAGTATTGACAGATTGATGCAGAGTGGACTACTTACAGAAGAAGAAATTCTTGTAGTTCCAGACTTTAGTGAAATAGAAGTGGAATTTTCTAAAGTAAAGAGATTCAAAGATGAATTATTTATAAAGGCCTTTTCTAGGTTTGACTCATCGAGAGAAAGCGAGCGATATAGTAAGTTTAAGGAAGAAAACAAATACTGGTTAGATGATTTTTGCTTCTATATGGCAATAAAAGAGTATTTTGATTATAGAGCGTGGAATTATTGGGATAAAGATATCGCATTTAGAAATGAGGATGCGATTAAAAAGTACAGAAGCAAACTAACGAATGAAATAAAATATCAAGAGTTTTTGCAATATATATTTTATCTGCAATGGAATGAACTGAAAGAATATGCAAATAAAAATGATGTAAAGATTTTAGGTGATTTACCTATTTTTGTTGCATATGACAGTAGTGATGCTTGGGTATATCCAGAGTTGTTTCAACTAAAAAGTGATGGTAACCCTAATAAAGTCGCAGGTGTCCCGCCTGACTATTTTAGTGAAACTGGTCAGTTGTGGGGGAACCCACATTTTAACTGGGAACGTATGCAAGAAGATAATTTTTTATGGTGGAGAAAACGTTTTGAAAACTTGCTAAGCCAAGTAGATATTATCCGCATTGATCATTTTAGAGGTTTTGAGGCGTATTGGGAAATAGACGCTTCGGAAAAAACAGCGATTAATGGAAAGTGGGTTAAAGCACCAGGATATGAATTATTTGCTACTATTAAAGAATCTTTAGGAGAACTTCCAATTATAGTAGAAAATCTAGGTTTCATCACGCCTGAGGTCGAAAACTTGAAAAACGAATTTGAATTTCCAGGTATGAAAATAATGCAATTTTCTTTTGATAAGAAAACGCCTAAAAGAGAAAGACCAGATGGCTATGAAAAGCATTGTATTGCCTATACAGGTACGCATGATAATGATACTTTGCTAGGTTGGTACAAAAAAATAATAGAATCTAATAACAAGAATGTCCTTAAAATATTGAAGAAGTATCATAAGATAGAAGAAAAAATGTTAGAGAGTGAAGTATGTTGGAGGTTATTTGAAACACTATACAAAACGAATGCAAGCATTGTGGTTCTTCCAATGCAGGATATATTATGCCTTGATAATGAAGGAAGAATGAATTATCCAAGTACAATCGGAGGTAATTGGTTGTGGAGGTACAGGGAAAGTGATTTAACTAACGAAATAGAAAGAAAGCTTATTAATCTAAATAATAGGTATAATCGTTAGAAGAAAAAATTAATAAAGAAAGAGTTATATTGGATAAAAAAATTAGTTTAGTAATGGTAGGGAAAGAATGTGTTTTTATGCAAAATTGTGCAAACGTTTGCACAAAGTTGTTTCAAATTTAATATTAAAAAGAGGATGGTGAAAATGAAAAGAAAAAAGATGTTCTTAATTGTATTGTCAATAACGGTACTTATTAGTTTGATACTTACTATGATTCCAGCTAATGAAGTTTATGCTGAAACTACTAGCACAATAGTTATAAACTATAATAGACCAGATGGAGATTATGAGAAATGGAATCTTTGGGTTTGGGCAGAAGGTGAGGAGGGTGAGGTTTTTCACTTTGATAAAGAAACGAGCTTTGGAGTAAAAGCCATAATTGACCTACCAGGCGATGTTAAAAAAGCAGGCTTTATAGTTAGAACTGATGCGTGGGAAAAAGATGTTGAAGTTGATAGGTTTATTGAAATTGAGGACGGTTTTGTAGAAATTTGGGTTAACTCTGGGCAGGAAGAATTTGTGTATGATAAGCCAGATGCTTTGGTAGATGATGTTGAGCATGAAGAAATACAACTAAACATACACTACTATAGGTTTGATGGCGAGTATGAAGGCTGGAATTTGTGGATATGGAGATATGGCCAAGATGGAGAAGGCGTAGAATTTACTGAAGAGGATGAATATGGTAGAATTGCTAGAATTGTTTTAGATGGTATGGTGGACATTGAAAGAATCGGTATCATAGTTAGAAGGAGTGAAGGCGGAAATGAATGGGCGGCTAAGGATGTTGATGAAGATAGATTTATTGCGGTAGCAAGAGCTTGTGCTGACGGGGTGATTAATGTTTTTTTGATGCAACAAACAGCAAAAATAGGATTTGTTCATGAGGATATGGATAGATCACCACGTATTGTAAATGCGGTGTTTAGAGATACGACAGTAATTGATGTTGAAGTAAATGTGCCCTTTAAGTGGGACGAGAATACAAAAGAGCTATTTGAGCTTAAATCAGAAGATGTCAAAGAAGAAATTGAGGAAATAATTCCTCTTGACAAAACAGATGACAACTATGTAAGAAGGATAAGCATAGTTATTTCTAACCCTATTGAATTGGATCGTAGATATAAATTATCAATGTTAGGTTACGGATTGATAGAAATATCGACACAAAGTTGCGCAATTTTTAGTAGTCAAGATTTTTATGACAAGTTTCACTACTATGGAGATGATTTAGGGGCGACTTATTCAAAAGAAAATACAATATTTAGAGTGTGGGCACCAACGGCAACAGGGATTAATTTGCTTTTGTATGAAGAAGGCTACGGAGGAGAACTTAAGCAAAGAATAGAAATGAAAAGAGATATAAAGGGAACGTGGCTACTGCAAGTTGATGGCGATTTACACGGTGTCTTTTATACTTATGAAGTTCATGTAAATGGTGCTATAAATGAAGTAGTAGATAAGTATGCAAAGGCTGTCGGGGTTGATGGGAGACGTGGAATGGTTGTAGACTTATCTAAAACTAACCCTCCTGGCTGGGAGAACTTGCAAAGACCACCTTTAGAAAATTTTGTTGATGCTGTTATATGGGAATTGCATGTAAGAGATTTATCTATGAACGAGAATTCAGGGATTACAAACAAAGGCAAATTCCTAGGGATTATTGAGGAGGGAACAAGATCCCCTGAGGGTAAAAAAACAGGTTTGGATCATATGTTGGAGTTAGGAATTAACCATTTACATCTATTACCTGTGTTTGATTTTAGAAGCATAGACGAAACAAATGCGTATGACGTTGCTAATGTCTTTAACTGGGGATATGACCCACTTAACTACAATGTGCCAGAAGGTACATTTTCTACGGATCCATGGTGCGGAGTAACTAGAATTAAAGAATTTAAGAAAATGGTTCAAGGACTTAACGAGAATGGAATAAGAGTAATAATGGATGTGGTATATAATCACACAGGTTATACAGCGAATTCGCATCTTAATCTATTAGTACCTGGTTATTTTTATAGATTTAGACCAGACGGAAGTTTTTCGGACGGCTCAGCGTGTGGCAATGAGTTGGCAGATGAAAGATCGATGGTAAGAAAAATGATTATTGATTCTGTTGTGTTTTGGGCGACAGAATATAAGATAGACGGCTTCAGGTTTGACTTAATGGGTCTACATGATATTGAAACTATGAATGAAATCAGAAAGGCACTAGATAAAATAGATCCAAGCATTATTATATACGGAGAAGGCTGGGCAGCAGGATCAACACCTTTACCAAGCTATAGGCAAGCTCTTAAAGTAAATATGCCTAGAATGCCTAGGATAGCTGCGTTTAGTGATGATATACGAGATGGTATAAAAGGGAATGTTTTTGATGCGGAAGCACCTGGCTTCGTAAATGGTGGGCTTGGATTTGAGGATAGTATAAAATTTGGTATTGTAGCATCCACAAAACACGATCAAATAAACTATGCCGCAGTCAATTACTCTAATGCGCCGTGGGCTATGGGTCCAGAACAGGCGATAACCTATGCTTCCTCACATGACAATCATACATTATGGGATAAACTCTACGCTACTAATCCTAATGACTCAATAGAAGAAAGGATAAAAATGCATAAGCTTAGTAGCGCTATAGTGCTTACATCACAAGGAGTACCGTTCTTGCATGCGGGGGTAGAGATGTTAAGGACAAAAGGTGGAGATGATAATAGTTATGAGGCTCCTGATAGTGTAAATATGCTTGATTGGTCGCGGAAAGCAACTTATAACGAGGTTTTTCAATATCATAGAGGCTTAATTGAGTTGAGGAGACAAAGGCCTGCTTTTAGAATGACCTCAACTGAGGATATTCAAAGACATCTTAGGTTTTTAGATATGCCACAAAGAAATATGGTGGGCTATATCTTAAGTGACAACGCCAATGGTGACGAGTGGGAAACTATAGCTGTTTTGTTTAATGGAAACGCAGAAGACATAGAAATAACATTACCTGGAGAAGGTTGGGGAGTTGTGGTTAATGGCAAAGTTGCAGGAACAGAGATAATAGAAAGAATTTCTCAAGATAAAGTCACCGTGCCAGCGCGCACAGCAATGGTTTTAGT
>JAJOKP010000132.1 GCA_021129775.1 Clostridiales bacterium | reverse complement strand
GCTTTTACTGAATTATATGAGTATTGTTTGCTCCAATAATCAACGAATTGTTTAGCTCTGGTGAGGTCAAATTCTCCGAAGTGGTTAACATTTAAAATGAACATTTTTTATCTCCTGTGATAGCCACATTGCACATAACTATAAAATTTCCGCCTCTCTGTCGGGAACAACACCTTAATGGAGATATCTGCGAATATCGGAAATACCGTAAAAATGGTCGTGTTCCCGAACTATGTCGGGTATATTTTACTATAGGTTAATTTCCAATTCCCATAATGTCATCTAATGGACTTTTAACTTCAGTTGTATTTTTATTAGTTACATGAGTATAAATTCCTGTAGTTTTTGAGCTTGAATGTCCTAATAATTCTTGAATATACCTTAGATCTGTACCATTCTCTAGCAAATGTGTTACAAGACTATGCCGAAAATGGAGAGCTCCCCATTTTAGGCGTAGTATAGTAAGATAAATCTCCCCATATTATACAATAAAACAAACATGAATCCGTGTATATACACCTTCTACAAGATGCTGCTTGCTGAAAACAATATTTCACCACATATTTACAATATCGTATCAGTATTTTCAATATTTTGCAAGCATTCTTCAGAAAAAAATAGCGTTAGTTTACCTTAGTTTACCTTAATGGTTACTATTCAGAGGTAAAATATGTATCGAACATCCTAAGCGAATACCCTTCAGCTTGTCACCCTGAGCGAATGCAATGAGTCGAACGGGTCTCAAAGTGAATAATCACAAAGACACGGCTTTTAGCCTTTAATCTTCTTGTTAATTCCTCTACTCCAACCATATTAACAACTCTAATTAGATTGTATGTGAAAAAACGCATGTAAAACTCGGCCTTCACACTTGCATTTTCTCTTGTAGGGTTCAGTAATAACAATGTTAAAAAGGAATATTATACATTTATCGGACCTATATTCTAAATATGCGCGCATATTAAAAACCAAGGAATTATTTCGCATCCTTGGTTTTCTCAACACTATTTTTTTCAATATATTAAACTCTCTCCAACCTCAAACTAACATCATGCCCATTTAATTTTAGTTTTTCACTTTCATCTTCTATAGCATTTTCTATACTTACTGCCAAAGTTTCCTTCATAATATATTCTCTGTGTTTTTCAATAGCTTTTGCAAATTCGTCTTCACTACTAAAGAATACTTTAATATTGTCCATCACTTCATAGTCATTGCTTTTACGCATTTGCTGGATTTTAGATACAAACTCTCTTGCGTAGCCTTCGTCTATTAATTCTTCAGTTAATACTGTGTCAAGAATAACAAACAAGTTGTTGTCTGTTTCAACTGCAAATCCTTTTTTAGCTAAAATATTTATCAGCAAATAGTCTTTTAGGATTTCTGTTTCTTCTCCTTCAAGGACAACACTTATGCTTCCATTCTTCTCTAGCTCTAAAATAGACTTTTCAGCATCTAGTTTGCCAATTTCTCTTGCTAAGGATTTTATCTTAGAGCCAAGTACTGAACCAGCAGTTCTAAAGTTTGGTTTTAAGTTGAAGTCCATGTATTCTTTTAATTCCTTTTCAAAAACTACTTCTTTAATATTTAACTCTTCTTTAATAAGCGGTATATAGTTTGCAATTTTTGATTCGTGTTTCCCATCTACTAAAATTTTACTAATAGGTTGTCTAACTTTTATCTTGGCTTTTTCTCTTACCGCTCTCCCTAGTCCTACTAATTCTCTTACTAAATCCATTTTGTACTCAGTATCACTATCTATAAGAGCTTCGTTTGCAACAGGATAATCAGCTAAGTGAACCGAAACTTCGCCAGTCAGGCTTCTATACATTTCGTCAGAAACAAATGGGGCAAATGGAGCAATCAACTTACATAACCCTTCTAACACTTCATACGTTGTGTTGTAAACTGATTTTTTATCACTCGTTAATTCAGTTCGCCAAAAACGTCTTCTAGCTCTTCTAATATACCAGTTTGACATGTCTTCACTTACGAATAACTGAATTTTTCTTACTGCTTTTGTTAGGTCGTAGGCTTCTAGGTCTCCTCTAACTATTTTAACTAGATTATGATATTTCGATAAAATCCACCTGTCTAATTCTGGGCGTTCATTGTATTCAATGAAGAAGCTTTGCACATCAATATTATCTGTCTCAGCATATATTTGAAAGAACGAATATACATTTTTTATAGTTGAGAAAAATTTGTTTTGCACTTCTTTTAATCCTTCAATATCAAATTTTAGTGGAGTCCATACAGGCGATACATGAAGCAAATACCATCTTAAAACATCTGCACCATATTTATCAAACATCTCAAAAGGATCGACCGTATTTCCTTTTGATTTAGACATTTTCTTGCCTTCTTTATCTAAAATCAAATCGTTAACCAATACATTTCTATATGGAGAAATTCCTTTAACAAAAGTAGATATAGCAATAAGCGAGTAAAACCATCCTCTTGTTTGGTCTATGCCTTCGCAAATATAGTCAGCTGGAAATTGTTCTTCGAATGTTTCTTTGTTTTCAAACGGATAATGATGCTGAGCAAAAGGCATAGCTCCGCTATCAAACCAACAATCAATTACTTCAGGCACTCTAGCCATTATTTCTTGACACTTTTCACATGTTATATGCACGTCATCTACATACGGTCTATGCAGCTCTATAGACTCACCTATATCTTCTATGGCTCTTTCTACTAGTTCTTTTCTTGATGCTATTGTTGATAAATTGCCACACTCACATCTCCAAATGTTAAGTGGTGTCCCCCAATATCTGCTTCTTGATAATGCCCAATCATTAAGATTGTCGAGCCAGTTTCCAAATCTTTTTTCACCTATAAAGTCTGGATACCAATTAACTGAATTATTGTTTTCTATTAATTTGTCTTTTAGCTTAGTCATTTCAATATACCAACTTGGCTTTGCATAGTAAAGTAGTTGAGTTGAACAACGCCAACAATGAGGGTAATTATGGAGCATTTTTTCTTTTTTAAATAACTTTCCTTCAGCGTGAAGCCATTTTATTATATCTATATCGCAATCCACAACAAATTTGCCTTCCCAAGGAGTAGTCGTATATTTACCGCTATCGTCAACTGGTTGTAATACTGGCAATCCATATTTTCTAGCCGTGTTGTAATCGTCTTCACCAAAAGCAGGTGCCGAGTGGACTATCCCAGTTCCATCTCCTGTAGTTACATAGTCTGCAACTGTCACGTAGAACGCTTTTTTATCAGCTTCGACAAATGGCATCAATTGCTCATATTCAATATACTCTAAGTCTTTACCCTTATATTCTTCAATAACTTCGTAATCTTCACCTATTACTTTACTTGCTAATGTCTTTTCTATATAGTAGATTTTTTTATTATGTTTAACTTTTAAATATATCTCCATTGGATTAACCGCTAACGCAGCATTAGCTGCTAGAGTCCACGGAGTTGTCGTCCACGCAAGGAAATATTCATCTACGTCTTTTCTTTTAAACTCTACAATTACTGTGTTAGATTTTATTTCTTTATATCCCTGTGCAACTTCATGTGATGCTAACCCTGTTCCGCATCTTGGGCAGTAAGGTAATATTTTATGTCCTTCATAAATATATCCTTGTTTAAAGAATTCGCTTAGTATCCACCAGACTGACTCAATATAGTCATTATCTAGTGTAACATACGGGTTGTCCATATCAATAGCAAAACCCATCCTTTTTGTCATGTCTTCCCATAGTTTTTCATAGACAAAAACAGATTCCCGACATTTTTCATTGAATTTATCAATTCCATATTCCTCAATTTCTTTCTTGCTAGATAAGCCCAACTGCTTTTCTACCTCAATTTCAACAGGCAAACCATGCGTGTCCCACCCTGCTTTTCTTTCTACTCGGTAGCCATCTAAGGATTTGTACCTGCAGACTGCATCTTTTAATACACGTGAAATTACGTGATGAATACCTGGTTTTCCATTAGCTGTTGGTGGACCATCGTAAAAAACAAAACTCTTTTCTTTGCTTCTATTTTCTATGCTTTTCTTTAGTATTTCGTTCTTTTCCCATAAAGCAGAAATGTTATTTTCAAACTCTGCTACTGGTAGCTTGGACAATGCTTTATATTTACTCATTTTTATCTTCCTTTCTTTTTTGCTCACTTTGCTCACCTAATAAGTGCCTATTATTTCCCAATATCAAAAACACAATCTTTTTATATGTGGAAATCTCATTCCCTACAATACAAACAAAACCTATTCTAAAACACAAAAAAAACCAAGCAATATATGCTTAGGGACGAATAACCGCGGTACCACCCAAATTATAGATAAAAAATCATCTATCACTCTTTGCATTTAACGTATGCATGTCCGATATAGCCTTACTAAATGTTCAGGCTAGCAACTCCGAGGTGATTTTCATAAAACCTAGACTATAGCCTCTCAACAAATGACTATTTCTCTGTAAGTAAATCTAGTTTTACTACTGTCCTCTTCAACGTTTTTATGTATTTTCTTGTTCCGATTATATATCTTTTTTATTGTTTGTGTCAAGAGCCATTTTCTACGCCTTTACTCGCTAGCTAAAAAAACAACTTTTTTTGCTAAAATATCCATCGGATCAATTAACTTGATATTTGCATGCTTAATTTGCTCATCTGCTACTAAGCTATCACGCATCAACGATAGTTCAGTACAACCTAATATAATAGCTTCTACTTCTTGCCTTTTCAAGTCCAATATTATATTTTTAAGTTCTTTACAATATTCTTCTTTATTGCCTTTTTTGATTTCACTAATAATATTCATTATTTCTCTCGTTACCGCTCCATTAGGTGTAACAATACTAATAGCAAGCTTTTCAAATGAATTTGAGTATATTTCTGATGAGTATGTTCCTCCGGTCGCTAGGAGACCGACTTTTGCAGCATTGAAATTCTGTTTTATATGTTTTGCTACTCCATCAATCATATTTACAAAAGGAGTTTTAACAAACTTTTTAATATCGTCATGAAAGTAATGTGCTGTGTTACATGGCATTACAATCAAGTCTGCACCCATCATCTCTAACTTCATCGCAGACTTTAGTATGTGCATTAACGGGTTTTCGCCTTCTCCTAGTATATATGCCGTTCTGTCAGGTATTAATACGTTATTATCAATCAACATAGGTATATGTTCTTGATCACAACTAGCTACAGTTAGTTCGATAACTCTCTTGAAAAAGTCCATTGTAGCTTCTGGTCCCATTCCTCCTAATACTCCTACTGTTTTTTTCACAACATTCTCCTCCCTTCATTTTTTCGCTATATGATATTCCTCCTAATTTGACAATGTAACATCCCATCTTGTTTTCTCAGAAAGCTTTTGCACTGCGTCTTTTTTATTTGCTAGGCTAAGCCTTATATCTCTTTTTACACTAAATATTCCTTATCACTAGCTACATGAATCAGCTTTCATGACTGCACTCTATACGCTTTTACAATTTCTGTGTTCCAGGTGTCCCAGTCTATAAAATGCAAGAACAATTTGTCAAATGAGTATTCTTCATTAATCATAAATCCGCAAGCACTAGTAAGCCCCAAAGCACCTACATTATTTCTGCAATCTCTAAACTCCATAAAAAACAAATATCTAGCATTAATAGCATCTCCTTTGTACTTAAAACTGGTAATATCATAGTTATTTTCTCCTAATGTAGCATGTCCTCTAACATAATACAGACGAAATGGAAAGCGTATCAAATATCCTTCCATCGCCATTGTTTCCACATCTAGCTGGACTACTTCACTCTCTTCGACGCGCAAAACAATATTAAATTCTTCTTTTCAAGTGTTAGAAGAAAGCTCACAATTAATATCACTATAATACTTGTAGTAATAAAACAGTTGCGTTTTGCTTTTCTCGGGTCTGGTTTTTCTCTCTTGTAAAACGCTCGTAAATAGTTGAATTGAGACATTTCTTTCCTTTTCCCCCTCTAATCATTCCATAATATTTTGAATGCTACTAGCATTCTAATTATAATATGCAATTCCAAATTTTTCAACCCTCAACGACCCCAATTAAACCTCTCGTGACTAAAGATGCAAGAGATTCAAGAGATTCAAATTCTTTTTCCCCCAAAAACGTATACTTCTGCCTATTTTTGAATATCTACTCGACAGTTCATTCAGTTGAAATAGCATCTGCTCTTTATTCTCCCATAACATGCCTATTTGGGAGGTATAACAATCAATGGCTATAATTTTATAAATCCACTCATTTTCAGTAATAGCCATTATACTGGGTACTAAGTTATGCGTTAAGTGCGAATCCTCTTTCGAATTTACCCTATTGCATACATAAGGAGTATCTTCATAATAATATATATCTACAGAATTATTTTCATAACAATTTTCTACACATTTTCGAGTTATTATATGATCTACATGTTACCCAAGACCTAGTGGAATAAAAACACTATCAAATTTTATGGTTGTAGCTAAGATCCTCAATTTATTTTCCACACAATTCATAATATCTTTTTCACTAGTTAAATTATCCGTAAGAAACGAATTATCTCCTCCATACCTATGCAATCCATCTGCATTTATCCTATACAAGGCTTCCCACTCGTTTAGATGCATGGATTCTACTCCTAAAACTTTCATAGCTTTTAAATCTTCTTGTTTTCGAACAATCATTGCATCATCTCCTAACCCACATATGCTGTGCAATTTTCTCGCTCTATCGGATAATAACATTGAGTTCTGTAACCCTGTAAAAATTGTTATAACGTATACTTCTTTTCCCTCTTTCCTTAATTTCCTAATATACTCACCACATGATAGTGCAGCATCATCTAAATGAGGCGAAAAAAAACAAAACTTTTTTCACAACAATCAACTCCCTTTTGTTTTGCTTTCAAAGCTAATTTTATACAGTTTGCGTGCTTTATCAAATTGTCCTAATATTTATATATTGTGTATTCTATTTTTTTATGAACAAACTCGCTTAAATTCTCATCATTCCATTCTCTTTCTAACAATATAAAGATTTCTTCTTCATTATGAGCAAAGCGAAAATCAACTAAAATGTTTAGTAAAGTGTATATAATAAAAACTTCATTATCTTTTTTATACACATTACATTGTTATAGTAACCTGAATAGCTGTATGCAAAATAACTTAGAATTTTTTCGTCTTTTATTACCTCACTATCACTCATCTCCTCAAAACTCACTGTGTCATCTAGATACAGAATTTTTTACATTAAAAAAGATGGCACCTGCCATCTTCTCTAAATTACTGCTTCAAATATTCAAATCTTATTGATTGTTTCTTGCAGCGTTTCTGTTTCTCATAAGTTTGTTTCCTCTTCCGTTGCTTCCGCCTTTAGCTAATCCGTTTCTAACTTCTTTATCTAAATCTCTGCCAAATCCAACGTGATTTTCTCGACCTTGCATTCTCTCACCTGGCACTCCACACTCTCCAGATTCTATTGCTACTAGTATTTCATCTGCTTTTTCTTGTGTAATCGTACCTTTTTCTACCATATACTCTAGTCTTGCTTTTCTTGCTTCTAAGTTTGCTTGTTTAAATTCTTCCCAAACTTCTAATTTTGCAGCTAACTGCCCAAAAGTGCTTCCTTCTTCTCGTAACTCAAATACTTCTTCTGTCGTTTTTCCTGTAATTCCTGCAAGCACTTCGCTTGGACTTTGCATTATTCCTGCAAATGCAACTCCCATAGATGCAATAACTATTAATCCTACTAAACCTGCTGATAAAATTTTTTTCATTTTCTTTTCCTCCTAGTTTTTTTGTTTTTATATTACAACCTCATTGTACACATGAAATGTGACAGTTTTGTGTCTAACATAAGTAATTTCAATGAAACATTTAGAAATTTGTTTTCAAACCGAATTTCTGTAGTATAACCATAGTACAAACATAATTCAACAGCAGTTTTGCAGTTACGTGACAAATTGCTCCGTCCCCACTGACACATGCTTACATAAACAAACTAAAAAAGGAAGCGAAATTATGCGAAATAAAAAAATACTAATTGTAGAAGATGAAAGCAGGATGCGCAGGCTAATATCTGACTACCTAAAAAAAGATGGGTATTTGACTCTTGAGGCCGAGGATGGTAAGAAAGCTATTGAAATTTTTGAAGATGCAAATATTGATCTGATTATCCTAGACATAATGCTCCCAGAGTATGACGGATGGACTGTCTGTAGGAAAATCCGCGAAATCTCTTCTGTTCCAATCATCCTGTTAACAGCTAGAAGTGAAGAATCTGACGAGCTATTTGGCTTTGAATTGGGTGCGGACGAGTACATTACCAAACCATTTAGCCCCAAAATACTTGTTGCTAGAGTTAAAACATTGTTAAAGAGAGTTTATCCATCCAATAAAAACATGTTCTCATTTAACGGTTTGTTAATTGACGACTCAGCGCACAAAGTTTTTGTTAATGACTTAGAAATAGTTCTAACACCAAAAGAATACGAACTCCTTAGTTTTCTCGCAAAAAATCCCGAAATAGCTCTTTCTAGGGAGACTATTTTAACAAAAGTTTGGGGTTACGATTATTTCGGCGATTTAAGAACTGTGGACACTCATATCAAAAGGCTACGAATAAAGCTTGGTACTCAAAGTCATTTCATACAAACAGTAAGGGGTGTTGGGTATAGATTCGAGGTACAAAAATGAAAAAATCTATCGCAATGAAACTCTTTATTGGATTTTTAATCTTTACACTATTTATTGTAAGTTTATCTTGGGCAATGTTTAATTTGTTTTTTGAAAACTACTATTTAACGAGACAAAAAAATTCGTTACTTGAGTACGGCTCACAGTTTGATACTCTTTACACAGGAGATGTTGAGTCAGTTTATGAATATATAGAGAAAATTGCTCACTCTACGGGGGGCGATATAACTGTACTCTCTTCAAGTGGGGAAATAAGATTTACAACTTCTGCTCTGCAATTTGTTCGACAAGGAAACCGTGCTTCTGAGCGTAATCCTAGACATAGTTCAGATCGCAGTATTACAATGCTTAGACAAAGTACCTTTGAACAAGTTCTACTGGGGGGTAAAGTCATTGAAATTGTGACTCATCCAAATTTCAACGTAGATTTTCTTGTATACTCCGCCATGTTAAGCAATGGAGACATATTAATTATCAGCACTACCTATGCTCCAATCTCAGCTAGCATAAAAAGCGCTACAGATTTCCATCTTTTTATTGCACTTATTTCAATTGCTGTGGGTACAATAGTTGCGTATGCGTTTTCTAAAAAATTTACAAACCCTATCGTAGAACTTAATAAGATAACTAAGCAAATGACTGAGTTAAATTTTGGTACCGAGTATCCGATTACTTCCGACGATGAGATTGGCACACTTGGTAAAAGCATAAACTTTCTCTCTAAAAAACTCGATTTGACTATCACAAAATTAAATTCCTCTAATCAAACACTAAAATAGGAACTTCAAAAAGAAAAACAACTAGACAAAATGCGAAAAGAATTCGTATCCAATGTGTCACACGAACTTAAAACTCCTCTTGCATTGATGCAGGGATATGCTGAGGGACTTATCGACAATATTGCAAATGATGATAAAACCAGAGATTATTATTGCGAGGTAATTGTAGATGAATCGAAGAAGATGGAAAAGTTAGTTGTCGATTTACTCGACCTGTCAATAATCGAATCGGGAAATTTAACACTTAATATAATAAGTTTCGATATCTTAGAATTGACAGAAAAGGTAGTGAATACATTATCTCCTCTTTTAATTAAAAAGAGAATCAGTGTCAATGTTGGCTCTGATGGTGAAACACACGAGGCACTAGGAGATATTAGAAAAGTAGAGCAAGTACTAGTTAACTTCATAAACAATGCAATTACTTACTCACATTCTGGGGAAAAAATACTCGTAAACATCTCTAAGGTAAGCAAAATGACAAGAGTAGAAATTTTCAACAAGCATAGTGAAGTTCCTGAAAACGAATTGAACAAGATATGGACTAGTTTTTATAAAATAGACAAAGCACGTTTACGATAGTTTGGAAATACTGGGCTTGGTCTATCCATAGTAAAAGGGATTCTTGATGCCCATAAATACCCTTATGGAGTCTTTAATTCTGATAGTGGCATAACATTTTGGTTCGAAGTGAAAAGCAAATAATTTTTTAGTTAAGAGAAGGCGCAATGCACCTTCTCTTAACTTCCAAAATTTAATTTTTATTCTATAATATTCTTAGGAATAAACCTAAATACTATTAACGCGAGTACTCCACCAACTAGCGCAGTATATAACTGTGGAATTGACATTGCTATAACTAGAGGAGCCGGAACTTTAGGGATAAATAGAATTAACAAATATCTAACTGAAAATGCTAAAAATGCAAATTTTGCAAGTGCAGCTACTATTACTCCTATACCCATTGAAATGTTGTCTTTTTTCTTAGCAATCAAGCTAAACACAATAACCAAAACTGCATTCCCTATCATAATAAATGGTACCAATGGAAATAGTGACATTATTCCCATAAGAAATGCAATAAAAGGCGTTAGTGCTCCTATTACTATTGCCCCGCCCATCCCTACAAATAACGCACTTAGCATTAGCATCATATTGACCAATGGACCTACTGCTAGTTGAGCAAATGCTCTAAATCCAATTTGAAAAACAAGCGTAATCGCTAGTAGTAATGCTGTTAATATCAGTTTCTTAGTTTTTTTATCCATGCAAAACACTCTCTTTGAAATTGATTCTCTTTTAGCTTATTGTATCAAAACTAGACTAAGGTTTCAAGATTAATTTTGATGAACTTGTCAGCAACACAGGGGACGGTTCTTCATTTCCAAATATATGTAGTTTAATTAGTTATTTATTTATGCTATACTTTTATTCAAGGAAAGATGTACAATAAAATGATTCTTGTAATTGTTAGGTGTCGACAAAAAGGAGACGAAAAAATGAAAAAACTATATCTGTTAACCATAATACTTATACTTTTAGCTTCCCTTTTAGGCTGTACAACTAGGACTCCCATTGAAACAATAGATGCCGAAAAAACTAGTTCTTTAGAGCTTCAAATAGAAGAACAAAAACAAGAAATTAAAGTTTTAACTGTCACTAACGAATTTCTTGTCGAGGAAAACGCTCAATTAAACGAAGAAATAGAGTTTATTTTTGATGATTTGATGAAACTTAAAGGTAAATACCAGTACGAATACGAACTTCGTAATGTCTTAGATATAAAAGTTCATAATATTTTAAAGGCGATGGCTGAAGCAGACCTAGCTTTTTTAGAAAGTATAGTTGCACAAAAAGTAACTGTCTACGAAAACTATTTATTATCTGATTTTGAAAGATGGCAAGAAACATTTGACTTTCCAACGGAAATTTTAAACGTTAGACAAAGATGGTTTTATCTTGGTGAAGATAAAGATGTTTTTACTTCTGGTTATGAAATCCTTGCTCATGATACTGAGCGTATTAATCTGTTAAACTTCGAATTTATTTTTGAAGAAAGCGAGTGGAGATTAAACAGTATTAGGACTGAATAGTAATGAGTGAACGAGGTTGCCACGCTACCCTTGTCACTACTTCTCATAATTTTTCAGATAAAAAATAGCAAGTTGCGTCCTATCTCTAAGCTCAAGTTTTTCTAATAATGTAGACACGTAATTCCTAATAGTCCCTTCACTTAAAAACAATTTTTTTGAAATCTCTTTATTAGATAATCCATTACCTACAAATTTAAGTACTTCTAATTCTCTTTCTGTAAAGTGATGCTTTCCTCCACTCGTTTGAGTGTCTTTTTTTAACATCATAGTAATAGATTCTACAATTTCCTTTTGAAAAACTGTGTTTCCTTTGTTTACTATTTTTATACTTTCAATTATACTATCTACTGGTTGGTTTTTAAGTATGTATCCTTCTGCCCCATTTTTAATAGCTTGCTTAATATATTCATCTTCTTTAAATGTTGTTAATATTATAATCTTCGTGTTTTTAAACTGCTCTTTGATTCTTTTGGTAGCCAAAACTCCATCCATAATTGGCATTCTAATATCCATTAATACAACGTCAATATGTTCCCTGCTACATATGTTTAAGGCCTCTTGACCATTTGCTGCAATACTAACTTCAGTAAAATCATCTTCTAAATCAAACATTGTTTTTAACTATCTCTAATTAAAGCATCATCATCAACTATTAATATGTGCATAACAAACACTCCTTTCCGCCAAGAAAAACACAGATACAATCACTATGCCATTGTCATTCCCTATTGAAAAATTCCCGCCTATATTCTGGACTCTATTTCTCATACTTCTTACACCTAGGTTTTCTGTTATACTTTCACAGCCTAATCCATTATCTTTTATATACAATCTTAAAAACTTATCATTCAAGTCTAATTTAACAATAACTTTTGTTGCTTTTGAGTGCTTAGTAATATTTGTCACAGCCTCTTTTAGTATTACAATTATTATTTCTAGATACACTACCGAAATATTTGTAAAGTTCCCTGTATATATTGCATCAATCTCACAAAAATTAAAATCTTCAATAATCTTTTTTATGTGTTCAATCCCAATAGGATCAGCAGGCTGCATATCGTGAACAATCTCCCTTAACATATCTAGCGTCCTTGCAAGCTTTTTAGTAGATGTTTCATATAGTTCCTCTGCTTTTCTCTTATTGACACCCTCAATTTTCTTTGCTGCTTGTAGTTGCATTAGGACTCCTGCAATTGAGTGTCTAATATTATCATGAAAATCCATCGATATTCTGCTTCTTTCACTTAACTTAGCTAAGTGTTCTACTTTATCAAGCGAATCAAGTCTCATACTCAAATCAATTTTAACATCAGAATGTACTACTCTTTCATTATCATGCTTTTTCTCTAAACTCAAAGCCTTATCAGAAACAACTGAAATACTATATGCGAAATAAGCGCATAAAGCCATTGTAGATATCAGAATTTCCAGTTCAATATATGATGAAAATACGTAAGTAGCGAGCAAAACAGGCATTACTGCTAGATAAGTTTTTTCGCTAATTAATTTGTAAACAAGCATACCAAAAAAATACGCATAAACAGGATTTTGATAGGTTGCAAGTATTATCACAAATACCTCAATAATAGTCATCCACTTATGATTCTTTATCTTAAGACTGATAACATTAATCGCTAAAATGATAAGCAATGAGCCTGTGTCAGCAAATGCGTTGTTGGTGCTGAGTATAATAACGAGACTCATGCAAAATATGTATATAAAACTAAAAATCACTTTCACAGAATCACACTTTTCTGTTGATATGCATATATTATATGCTAGGTTATATTTGTGTCAAGACAAAAAGTGTCAAAACAGAAAGTTCAACACCTTTTTTAAAACACTTATATTCTCTTTCAAAATTACTCAAACTTAAACATTTTATACGCAAGGGTTGTAAATACAAGTGTTGCTGCAACTACTACTAAGAAATGATTCCCTGTAAAAATACTGATATCATTCCATGCAAATTATATCAAGCGCACTGCATGAGTAGTAGGAATAGTGTTTGCAACTCTTCTCATTAGGTCTGGCATCATTTCAACTGGGAACATGAAGCCACCTAAAAATAGAACTCCGAAATAGATTGACGTAGCAATTGACTCAGCAGATTTAGGATTTATAAACACGCTCCCTAAGAATATACCAAACGAATAGCTCATGAAAAAACAAAGTATTAATATAAGAATAAATACTGGCATTACGCTAAGGGGCATATTCGCCGAATACATTATTATTGCCACTAGAAAAAGTACTACTATAGTCAATATTGACACTAGAAATTGCACTGACATGCTTGCTAATAAGTAATGCTTTTTTGTAGCTGGTGTCAACCTAAGCCTTTTAAAAAAATTAATATTCCTTGTATGTATTAAGCCTAAACCTGCATTTCCTACTCCTAGAACAAACAACGAAAACATTGCGTACATAGGTAATGCTATATCTATTACAGATACTTCAAGTCCTTGTAGCGGTATCGCTTCTTCAATCATTTCAGCTTGCATAATCATAACAACGATTGGTGTTATAATTCCAAAAAAAACCGCAAATGGGTTTCTAATTAACATCCTCATTTCTGCTTTAAATAACCCTTTAAAAATACTCATCCACATTCCTCCTTCTACGTTTCTTTCTATATTAAATTGTTTACAGCAAAATCTTGTAGACTTTTGCAATTGTACTTTTTAATGATTTCAGCAGGACTTCCTTCGCAAAAAATAACACCGTCTTTTAAAACAATCACCTTATCGGAAATCGCCTCTACTTCCTCCATATAGTGACTTACCATTATTACTGTTCTTCTTTCTTCTGTATTTAGTTTTTTAATTAATTTTTGTATTTCCCCTCTGCTATAGGCATCTAGCCCTATTGTTAATTCATCAAGAATTAGGCATTCTGGTTCATGTATTAATGCTATTAAAATGCTAAGCTTTTGTTTTTGCCCTCCAGATAGTGTTTTGACCTTTTGATTCATAACTTCTGTAAGTCCTAAAGTGATTGCTAATTCCTTATAATCTAAACAGTTTCCATTATACAGGTCTTGCCATAGCTCACAGACTTCTCTTACTTTAAAGCGTTCGTCAAATTGAGAGTCTTGCGTTTGTACTCCAATGTACTCATACAGTTTTTCTTCATCAAAAGCATAATTCACACCGCCCGCATCTTGTTTTTTAAGCTTGCAAATTATATCAACTAACGTTGTTTTTCCTACTCCGTTCCTCCCGATTATTGACACAATTTCACCTTTCTTTACCTCAAAGTCAATCCCCTTTAAAATTTCTTTATTCCCGTAGCTTTTTCTAATCCCTTTTACAGTTATCATGCTTTTTCACCTCACTTTTATTTGTATTCCATATCTCACACTAACTTGTATGGATATTTCTAAATGTTTTCTTTTGATCCAATATTAAATTGGTTCTTTTACGTGCCTAATTTTTAATATTATATATCTATTTTTTGTAATTGTCACCAGTCTTAAGACTGATTTTTCAAACTTCATCTAATACTTTACTCGCTTTTTAGCAATTCAATTATTTGTGCTTAAAACAATAACTCCCTCGCTCGCTTCCTTCCTTCATATTTCCTTATATTCTACAAAGTTTAATTTTTTTCCTTCTTTTTTCTTGAAAAACAAAGGTTTCCGCAAAACGCAACACAACTAAGCACATTTTATACAAAGCTCAGCTGTGTTATATACTTGTTTGTTGCAACTAACAGATTACCTCTTTATCGAAAATTTCTTACCATAGGTAAACATACGCCATAACCACTCAAACGGTCCATACTTGTAATAATTAAGCCATAGCTTGCTTGCATATACTTGAATTATTAGTATCACTAACGAAATAATTGTTCCCTCTATGAGACTCACTTTTCCAAAAAAACCTAATCCAAAACCATAAAAGATGAGCACGCAAATAAATGACTGCATTAGGTAGCTAGTTAATGCCATTTTGCCAATATGAGAAAACCCGTTTATCAGTTTTGCAAGTTTTTTATTATTGAAAAGTAATACCAAAGAAGTAATATAGAAAGTACCAACTATTATGCCAGAAAAATATCTTAGTAAACTTAATGAAATAATCATTATTAGAGAAGAATAATGAAAAGTGTGAATCTCAAGTAGTACTAAAGCGATAGACCCTAATACCCCCAAAAGCGATGAAATACGCCATATTTTTTTAAATCCTAAAAGTAATTCAGGAACCCTTTCGAAATATCTTTTTTTGCCCACGTAAAAGCCCATAAGAAATAGCGGCATTACTATTGTCACTATATATGGCAAAATTATTATTAACGCTACAAGCATTTCGTTTTTAAAGCGCATAGATAATATTTGTAAATATGTCCCGCTAGCCATACTATCATGTACGTTCTGCTTCCAACTAGCCAGTGCCTCTGGATTTACTGAGTTAAATGTTTGGTTTATATATTGCATTGAATGTACAATAGACATGAATATTATAGCGACAACAAATAGTATAACAATCCATTTAATAATAGATTTCGAAGATTTTTTTCTAAGCGACATCATAAATAAACCAGCAATACTATATGCCAGTAGTATATCTCCTGTCCAAATGAATGCTAAATGTAAAAACCCCATTACTAGAAGTCCCAGCATTCTCCTAGAGAACAGTTTTGAAACTTTAAATCCTTTTGTTTCAGCTCGGTTCATAAAAATATAGAACCCTAGCCCAAACAAAAAAGAAAAAATAACAAAAAACCTACCCTGTACGAATAGCGTTAATCCCCAGGCATGCCACATATTGGCTACCGACTCGTACTCTAATGGTGATTTAGGAAAAAATAGCGCAAGAGATTTAAATAAAGACATATTCGCTATTAAAACTCCAAATAATGCAAACCCACGAATGATGTCAATAATCTCAATTCTTTGATTACTAGATATTGGTGCTGGATAATCTTGTTTCATTATACTAGCCTCCCATTCTTACATTTTGCTAAACTTTAAATTTATTTACTTTAGAAAATACCTTAACTTCATTTTAGATACTGAAAGAGAAACATGAAATGCGTGACAGTGGGGAAGGATCTCTTTTGCACACCTTCCCCCTCTCCAACCCATCAAGATGCAATATCTACTTTTTTAAATGAACTTACCAAGAAAAAAACCAAAGTAAATAGTAGCAGTATACCAATTTCTTTATATAGACCAAATATATTTGCTCCTTCACCAATTTTATTGGCCGCTTGCATAAACCATGATATTGGTGACAAATAGCCTAATCGTTGCATAAATAAAGGCATAATTTCACTTGGCCAAAATACACCACCAATCATAACTAATGGTGTAATCAAAAGTGAACTGATCGTACTTGTCTGCCTCGTGTTTTTTGCAACGCTTGCAATGGCGATCCCAAAGGCAACACTTAACATCGAAAAAATTACAGCCAGTATATATAAATCTATAAAATAACTTTCCCATCCAACCCCCAAATAAACATTTAAGAATGCAAAGATAGTTGTCGTCTGTGCTAATAATACAAGAAAAAAGCATGCAATATTTTCTATCATATACTGCCTTATCGTAAGAGGCGTTATTAGTAGACGATGTAGAGTTTTGTCCGCCTTATCATTTACTAAAGTAAGAGCTGCAGTAGATGCAAAGAATAACATTCCCATGGTTAAAAAACCTACTCCTGCTACCATTGTTAACCTTGAATAGTCGTATTTATAAGTTTCAACCTTTGTACCAAACGGCGACCTTAGGTATTCTTCAACGCCCCTATAGAATTTTTCTTCGTCTCCGCCACTTGCTGCAGCGATGCTTTCTACTGCATTCATAAAACTCTCTATAAACATATTAGTAGAAAAAGCTCCGATTGACTCTTTGATTTTACTTCCTTCTAACATTGGCTCATTGCCTAGAAGAATGTTTTTAGTAAAATTAGAAGCAATATTTATTACATATACGACCTCTCTATCAATAAGTGCTTGTTTTGCACTTTCTTCGCTATGGGCTATAATTTCATTTCTCTTCTCTAAGTTTTCAATAAATAGTTGGGTTAGATGCGTATTATCGCTATCTACTATTGCAAGTTTTGGTTCTGCTGGGTTTCCTACGTCACCAGTAAACATAAGAAGGACAAATATAACTGGCATAATGAACATTGATATAAAATTAGATTTTTTTCTTACAATCCTTAGTAAATTCATTTTAAATACTGTCATCGCTATACCTCCTTCTTGTAAATAGAGTAATTGCAAACATTAAAACTGTCATCCCGCCAATAGTAATCATAGCACTAATTATTTTCTCGGAACTACCATCAAAAATGTAATTGAATAAAGCATTTTGCATATACAAGTTAGGAGAAATTTGTTGTATGATACCTAATATTCCCCCAAAATCAGGAAGTGGCACATACCCTCCTGCAATAGCAGTAACTGCAGGTACAACAGCATTTAACACTTTCAGAGATATGTTCTTGCCTGGTATTGCTACCGCAGCTGCCATTCCTATACTGCTAGATAATAAAGTCATAGTAAAAACCATAATTATTGGAACAACTATATTCTCTCCCCAATTTACTCCATAGACATGTTTTGTGAAAAATATCATGATTAATCCTTGCATAAATACCAGTAAAAACGATGATAGAGCTATCCCTGTAAAAACTTGATATGCCTTTGCTGGTGAGGTTTTAATTCTTTTTCCTACCGGTTTCTCTTTCATATCATCCATACCTGAAGCAATATACATACTTCCATACATTATTGTCATTACAAGCATTGTTACTGCATAGTAATCTATCGCTCTTGGGCTCTTCCCTCCTGCTACTACAGCTTCTTCTTTAATAAAACTCCTTCTTGCGTATTCACTGTCTTATATTCCAAGCATCGCAAGTGCATTAATTCTATTTGCTTCATTATTAAATGCTCCCACTATATTTGTCACAACGGGCTGTGCCAACCTACTACCTTGGATGAACAGCAAATTAATATTTGCCTCTTCACCCCTGAGCATACGTTTAGAATATTCCTCGTTTATATATATTATTGCCCGAACACTTCTTTTTTCTATTAAACTCTTTCCTTCTTCAAAAGTCTCCACATGAGTCACACATAATATTTCCCTAATTTCGTCATTCTCTAGAAATCTTTCAAAATGTTTTGAAATTTCTCCTTCATCATTATTGATAAAAGCTGTTTTGATGGTACGAATTTCTGGTGTCTCAAATCCGCCTCCAAGTGCGGTTCCCAAAAGAAGAATCATTCCAATTGGCATAAGTACCGTCATTGCCATAGATTGCTTGTCACGAATCTGGCCTAATAAGTAATAATACATGATCTGTAAAATTTTCACTTTGCGTCCTCCTTTCCTAATCTCTTAAACTTCTTCCTGTCAGAGTTAAAAATACTTTTTCTAGTGTTGGTTTTTCAACTTCTACCGACAGTATTTTTATTCCTTCGTTTGAAACAAGGTCTATAATTCTGCCTAAATTGTCGCTGTTTTTTTCTGAGACTATTGTAATTTCACTATTCTCTTCTATACAACTTGTAACGCTGCTGAGTTTTTCAATTTTTTGAGTGATAGAGTTTTTCACTTCTTCAACAGAAATTACCACTCTGTCTTCTTCTTTAATCAACCCTTTTAATTCCTCTTTACTACCCCTTGCCATAATCCTACCGTGATCCATTATTACAATGTCTGAACAAATCTCTTCAACTTCTTCCATGTAATGCGAAGTATAAATTATTGTTGCACCTCTTTTATTAAGCTCCCTTATTGATTCAAGTATTAAGTTTCTTGACTGTGCATCTATTCCAACTGTTGGTTCATCTAAAATAACTAGTTTAGGTTTGTGGACAATCCCGCACGCAATATTTAACCTTCTCTTCATACCTCCAGAAAATTTCTTGGGAAATACTTTTCGTTTATCCCAAAGTCCTACGAAATTAAGCGCATCTTCAACTTCCTGCTTAATTATATTTCTCTTTAATCCATATAATTTCCCAAAATATGCTACATTCTCTTCAGCAGTTAGGTCTTCAAATATTGCAATTTCTTGCGGCACTATACCAATATTCATTTTGACTTCCTTTTCGTTTTTCTTTATTTCTTTGTTAAATATTTTTACTTCCCCACTATTAATTTTAGTAAGTCCTATTATCATGTTTATAATTGTTGTTTTACCTGCGCCATTTGGACCAAGCAAACCAAATATTTCTCCCTCCGTCACTTCCAAAGATACGTTGTCAACTGCTACGAGTTGGTCGTACTTTTTCACTACATCTTTCATGCTAAGTATCATTTTTTTACTCCTTTCTTTTTTTAGATGTTTCAGGTACCCACGTGGGACACCCCTACAGAAATTATATCTGAGAAATTCGTTATTAAGAAGTGACTATTATCACTAATTGATATGACATTTGTCATGTTTGATTTTCTTTTGCATAAAAAAGAGCGGACTAATCCGCTCTTTCAAATACAAATGTATTAGCAAAACTTATGCCCTTTCATTCTTCAAGTCTCTAATAACATTTATAAAGGCTAACTTTCTATTTTGCCACCAGTGCCTGATTTTGACATTACCTTATAAGCTTCGTGGATCAATATTAACGCAAGTACAAACAACATTGCTGGTATTACTACAAGTAAATAGTTTGCAGCAATAAAGTTAGTTTGAATTAGTAATGCTAGGGCTGAAAGAGTCACGATAAACATAAACACCATTGGTATCAGATTCATCTTATAATCTTTACCTGTACTCTTAAGCCAAACAGAAAATGCTAATAATGACATGGCCGCTAATAATTGATTCGCTGATCCAAATATTGGCCATATTAATCTCCAGTTAACTAGCGCCAATCCTCCACCTAATACTACTGTTATTCCAGTTGCTACGTAACGATTTGTAATTCCGCCCTCTACTTCGCCTTTAGCTAAAAAGAACTCTTGGAATAAAAACCGTGCAAGCCTTGTAGCAGTATCCAAAGTTGTTAATGCAAATGCCGATATCGCCAACGCAATGAATGCTTTTCCGACATTAAACGGAACACCAAAACTGGTCATAAAATTACCAATTCCGTCTGAAAATACATTAATCGGTCCTCCTGCTCCTAACAATTCAGTTAATCTTTCGCCAGTAAGATACGCAGCTGTGATAATTGCAATAATGGCCAAAACGCCTTCGATAAGCATCGCACCGTAACCAACAATTTTAATATCACGCTCATTGTCTATCTGTTTAGACGTAGTACCCGAGCTAACAAGGGAGTGAAAGCCTGAAATAGCCCCGCATGCTACTATAACAAATAACATAGGAAATAGATGGAGGTTCCCTATAGTGAAACCAGTAAATCCTGTTAATTCCATCGTAGGCCTAGCAAATGCTATTCCTATTACTGCTCCTACAATCATAGCATACAATAAAAATGAGTTTAAATAATCCCTAGGTTGAAGAAGTATCCATACAGGAGTAACTGAAGCTACAAATATATATGCTAATAAAATGCCTATCCACACATTTTTTGCTAAAACAAGTGGGAACATGTTACCTAAAGCTATGCACCCTACAAGAAGAATAACACCTATTACGCTTGCAATCTTTATATCTACGCCTTTTCTATATACCGCATATCCAAAACCTAGTGCTAAAATCATGAACAAAAGCGATGCAGTCGCTGCTTCTGGAACCGCAACAAATGTATTAGCAACAACATTTACAAAAGCCGCTATTATTAAGAGTAAGGTTAACCAAGCAAAAATGGCGTATAGTTTCTTTCCTTTTTCTCCAATATTAACACCAATTACTTCACCCATTGATTTTCCGTCGTGTCGTACTGAAGCAAACAAAGCCCCAAAATCTTGAACTCCACCGACAAAAATCGTACCCACTATTATCCACAAAACAACTGGAATCCATCCAAATACTGCTGCGGCAATCGGTCCTATAATTGGTCCCGCTCCTGCAATTGAAGCAAAGTGATGCCCTAATACTACAGGTGCTGATGCGGGGACATAGTCAACTCCATCTTCAAGTTCATGTGCTGGCGTTTTTCTACTAGGGTCTACTCCCCATTTTTTGGCCAGCCAAGAACCGTACGTGACATAAGCAATTAAGAAAATAATAATACTAAAAAGAATAACAAATAATGCGCTCATTCAACATCCTCCTCTTTCATTTTTTAATATCGTAAAACTTTTTTGCTTCTAAACCTCTCTTGTTTGCTAACACCTCCCCTACTTTTAATTGAACTACTAACAATCTTATATATGACCAACCTTTAAGTCCAAACATAAAACTCTTTTCGTATTTATATACATGAATTTTTTTCTTGATTTCTTCATCGATTTGACCGTCAACAACTATTACCCCAGTTATAATTGTACACATATGATCATGATTGAGTTTGACTAAATCACTAGTTGCTTTAACTAAAGTATCCAAATAATTAGTTAAGGTATTCTCATTTATCTCATTGTAACATTTGATAAAGGTGTGCTCTGTATTTTCCATTGCATAAATAATTATTTTTTTGCTCCCTAAATATTTTTCACTACGTATAAAAGATTTTGCAATTAAGTCGTATCCCATGCCCTCATACTCTTTATTTTCTTCAATATCAAAATATCTAGCTAACTTTTTTCTTATGTGGCTTACATATTCGTCTTTGTGCATTTTAATCTCCTTTGAAAGAACCTATAACTCATGTTTTTGTAACCATTCGACATTTCATCTTGAATCCCTTCTTTTTTTGTTAAATCCGTGTTAATTTTTTAACTATTGTTTGACCCGAATTCCACGTCAACTTAAATAACTCCCCATTTCCAAGTAATTTACGAAG
>JAJOKP010000030.1 GCA_021129775.1 Clostridiales bacterium | reverse complement strand
GAACAGTGAAACTCGTTGAAAATAAAAGCTTTAAAGAAAATGAAGTAGTGTCAGACTTGACACTACCGCGAGGCAGTAGGGGGACCCTTTATGGGTACCCGAAAAGAAAATATTATAGCGGAACAGGGAATGAGATTGTGAAAAAGCATTAACCATTTCAATTGACAAATCGACGGGATTTTATTATACTTTTAGTAGTTGTTACGAGATATATAGGTCTCTTGCTAGGAGCCTGCTCGGAAAGTCGTGCGCGCACTTTTTCGTCCCTTATTTCCGCTCGATTTCCGCAAAAAAGCGTTAAATATCCAGATATTCGCTGTTTTTTTGCGGAAATCGAGCGAAAAAATGAACTGAAAATCTGCATACACGACTTTCCGGGCAGACTCCTAGTTGAATTTAGTAGAGGGATTTTTGCGAATATTTTTTCATTTTAGGAGGAAATAATGTGGACAAATTAGGATTGAATGAAATAAGAAAATTATTTTTAGAATTTTTTGCCTCAAAGGATCATTTGGTTGTTCCTAGCTACTCACTTGTGCCAGTGAAGGACAAGAGCTTATTATTAATTAGTGCTGGAATGGCTCCCTTAAAGCCATACTTTGTGGGGACTGAAGAACCGCCATATAAAAGAATGGCAACTTGTCAAAAATGCATAAGAACTGGAGACATCGAAAATGTTGGGATGACGGCAAGACACGCTACTTTTTTTGAAATGCTTGGAAACTTTTCATTTGGTGATTACTTTAAAGAAGGTTCAATTGAATTAGGATGGGAGTTTATTACCAAAGATCTTAAAATGCCACTAGATAAATTATGGGTTTCTGTTTATTTAGACGACGATGAAGCTTTCGAAATCTGGAATAAAAAAATCGGAATATCTAATGACAGAATCGTACGATTAGGAAAAGAAGATAATTTTTGGGAGATAGGTACTGGTCCATGTGGTCCCTGTTCAGAAATATTTTATGATAGAGGCGAAAAATTTGGATGTGATAATCCAGACTGTAAACCTGGCTGTGAATGCGACAGATATGTTGAATTTTGGAATCACGTTTTCACGCAATTTGATAAAGATGAAAATGGTGTTTACCATGATTTACCGAGCCCTAATATAGATACAGGGATGGGTCTTGAAAGGGTAGCGTGTATAATGCAAGATGTTAACTCTATATTTGAAATAGACACTATGAAAAGCATACTAACAGAAGTTTGCGAAACGCTTAATGTGAAGTATGGAAAAAACAATGACAAAGATATTTCAATTAGAATAATCACAGATCATGTTAGAGCAATAACTTTTATGATTAGTGATGGGATTGTTCCAAGCAATGAAGGTCGAGGATATGTACTAAGAAAACTGCTTAGAAGAGCAGCACGTCATGGTAAGCTTCTAGGAAAGAACGATGTGTTTTTATATAAATTCATTGATAGCGTAATAAGCATGTTCGGGGAGAGTTATCCAGTACTGAGAGAGAAAAAAGATTATATTAAAAAAATATTTTTAGTTGAAGAAGAACGTTTTTTAGAAACTCTTGGGCAAGGGCTTGAGATACTGAAAAAATATATTTTGGAAATAGAGAAGAAAAAAGAAAAAAACATTTCTGGAGAACTTGCTTTTAAATTGTACGATACATATGGATTTCCTTTAGACTTATCAAAAGAAATAGCTGCTGAAAAAGGATTGTTAATTGATGAAAATGGTTTTGAAAAAGAAATGGACAAACAACGAGAAAGAGCAAGAAAAGCAAGGTTAAATGGCGATGTTATTGGGTGGAAAGAAGATGCATTTAGTAGAGTTGACAAAACAATTACCTCTAAGTTTAGGGGGTATGATTGCAATGAAACTGATAGTGTTGTTTTAGCTGTAATAACTAATAATGATGATGATGATATGGAAACTGAAGAAGTAGTCATAATACTTGATAAAACTCCTTTTTATGCAGAAAGTGGTGGGCAAGTAGGTGATACAGGCGTTATATTTAATAAGAACATGAAAATTATTGTGTTAGACACAAAAAAAGGTGCAAATGACCGAATTCATCACATAGCTAGAATAAAAAGAGGACAATTAAAAGCAGGCGATATGGTAAAAGCAAAAATCGACAGTAATAGAAGGCAGGAGATTATTAAAAATCATACAGCTACTCATATATTGCACAAAGCATTAAAAGAAGTTTTAGGAGAACATGTTACTCAAGCAGGCTCTTTGGTTACTTCAAAAAGACTAAGATTTGATTTTACGCATTTTGAAGGGTTAACTAGGGATCAGCTAAATGAAATTGAAAACAAAGCAAACGAAGAAATTTTAAAGTCTTTAGATGTAAGTATTTCAAAAACTTCAATGAAAGAAGCTGAACAATTAGGAGCAGAGGCTTTGTTCGGAGAAAAATATGGTGAAACAGTAAGAATAGTTAAAGTAGGGGACTATAGTGTGGAGCTATGTGGAGGATGTCATGTAAAAAACAGCAGTGAGTTAAATATGTTTTTAATTGAAAGTGAGAGCGGAATTGCCGCTGGGGTTAGAAGAATAGAGGCGATTACTGGGAAAGAAGCTCATAGGTATTTGAAAGAAAAACGAGATACACTAGAAAAAATAGCGAAAATAGTGAAGACTAGGGAGCATTTGGTAGTAAAACGTGTAGAAGCATTAATGATAGAATTGAAAGAAAATGAAAAAGAGATTAGCAGATTGAATTCACAACTAGCTAGTGGCGTAACTGGCACGATTTTAGAGAATGCATTAGAAATTAACAACATTAAAGTGATAGTCAAAAAAATTGAAGCTTCTAAAATTGATGACTTAAGAAAAATGGCTGATATTCTGAAAGAGAAAATAGCAACAGGGGTTGTGCTTCTAGCAGCAGAGATCAACGGAAAAGCCAGTTTTGTAGCAGGAGTTTCGAAAGACTTAGTACAAAAAGGACTTCATGCTGGCAATCTTGTTAAAGAAGTTGCCAAAACTACTGGCGGCGGCGGTGGTGGCAGACCAGATATGGCACAAGCAGGGGGGAAATATCCTGAGAAGATTAATGAGGCTTTGGAGTCAGTCTTGAAAACAATCGAAGAGAAAGCAACAAATGCAAGTGAATAGAAAAAGTTGGTTAGTTGGTTGGTTAGTGGTTAGGAAAAGAAAAAGAAAAAGAGTTGGAAAGGGAAAGGAAAGTCGCCCCTAAGCACGTCATCCTGAGGAGTGAATTAGACGTAAGGACTGCACTTAGAAGAGGCAAAGATAAGAAAAGAGAAAGAGAAGAAAAGTTGGAGAGATTTAAAGTTTATGAAGTATGAATAATATGATAAAATAGTGTTAAATTAAGTGAGAGGAGAATGTGAGAATGAACAATAATATGGATTCGACTATGAGGTTTAGCATTGACAAAGAAAAGCAAAAAAAAGCTCGTGAGATTATTATCGATGTATTTGCAGCATTAGACGAAAAAGGATATAACTCAACGGATCAATTTATTGGCTACTTGTTGTCTGGCGATCCAACGTATATAACGAGTCATAATAATGCTAGAAGAGTGATTAGACAATTAGAAAGAGACGAATTACTAGAGGAGTTAATCGGTAGTTACTTAAACAAGCAGTAGGAGGTTGTTTTGAAAAACTGTAAGGCAGCAATGCTTATTTTCCTTATAATCGTTATGATTTTTACAAAAACGAGTACTAGCGAAGCCTTGACACCTGAATCTGAGGACGATAAGAAATTCATTATTGTTATAGTAAATAATGTAAATTTTAGTGACTTGCAAACGATGGAACACATAAGAAAACTAACAAACAACTCCTATGTTTCACTTATGAACACACGAGGTGCTACAGGCTATAATGCAGCAAGTTCATACGCCACTTTAGGCTGGGGAACAAGAGCTATTGCCTCTAAAGATTCAGCAAACTTTGCAACTCTAAATGACGAAAACTCGCTAGTGTATTTTAGAAGAGCAGGGCATAGTTTAGAAAATAGTGAAGTAATTAATCTAAGTATAAACAGGCTTATTGCTCACAATAGCATAGGTAATTATGGTGCTATTCCTGGTGCACTAGGTGAAATTTTAATGCAAAATGGATATGCTACTGCTGTGATCGGGAATGCTGATACTGACACAGCAAAAGATCGAACCTTGGGGTTAATCGCTATGAATCAGAGCGGCACAATTAACTATGGTGATGTTAGTGAATTGACAATTAAAGAGAGTGCAAATAGTCCCTTTGGTATTAAAACTAATTACAAATTCATATTAGAAAAATTTAAAAATGTTTATGATTTGGCTGATTTTATAGTTATTGAAACGGGAGACACTTCGAGGCTTAATAATTATAGTGGGAATTTGAATAACAGTTCTTATAGTAGACATAAAACACAAATATTATTGGAAATTGACTCATTTATCAATTATATTTTTAATTACATTAACAATAATTCTGCACTGATGATAATTACTCCTTTTCCTTCAAATGTAGATTTGAAAAGTGGAGCTAGATTAACACCGCTTATATTTTACTTGCAAAATAAGGAAGGTGGTATATTAACATCTAATACAACAAGGTGAAGTGGAATCGTTGCTAACATCGACATTGCACCTACAGTATTAAATTTTTTTGCTCTTCCCCATGATAAAATGATAGGTAGCCCAATTTACAAACTAGCGAGACGTGATAATTTTTATTACATTAAAGACTTGAATGATAGCGTTGTTAATGTTTCTCGGCAAAGATTTAGAGTCCTCAATATTTTTGCGGTTTATCAAATGGCTACATCAATTTTTGCGGTTTTCTATATTACATTCAAAAACAAGTTTGATAAGAGGTGGAGAAAGTACGTCTCTTATATTCTACTGGGAAATATTTTCACTATTGTTGGTTTATTATTATTGCCACTGCTTGGAATGCTTTCTATTTTTAGTATATACGTTTGGCTTTTTGTCTTTTCCTTAGTTGCATCAGTAACGTTGTATACTGTATTTTGTAAAAAACCACTAGAAACGATTTTGTACGCTTCTAGTACAGTGACCCTATTGCTAATAGCTGATATACTAACAGGGCTAGGCTTGACAACTAATTCTATTTTAGGGTATGTTCTAATTATTGGCGCAAGGTATTATGGAATTGGTAATGAGTTTTCAGGCATTTTAATTGCTGCTACACTAATTGTAGCAACTTCGTTTTTGGAAGCATTGAAAAAAACTAACAACTCTAATTCGCAGGCTAGAGCCCGAGGGATGTTAGTTGTGGTAGTGTTATTTGTTATAGTCGTAATAACTCTCGGATTTCCTAGCTTTGGGGCAAATGTTGGAGCAACTATAACAGCTTGTTCAGCTTTCTTATATGTAGTTTTTAAATTGAATAACGTAGAAATGAATGTGAAAACAATTTTTCTCATTTTTTTATTAACCGCTTTAGGCATTGGGATTTTCTTGTGCTTTGATTATTTTGTTTTAGATAGAAGGTCACATTTAGCGGCTTCTTTTGAGCACATTTTATTAAATGGATTACAGGTTGCATATCAAATAATACGACGGAAAATAGCAACTAACTTGCGAATTATTGGGATAACTGTTTGGAGTCGATTACTACTAATAGCGTTACTTATTATGGGTGTTTTACTATATAGACCAATGGGAGTAGCTAGAAACATACTAACTAAGTATCCATATATGGCAATTGGTTGGAGCGGGATTTTAGTTTCATGCGTTGTAGGATTTATGTTTAACGACTCCGGAGTAGTGATTGCATCTACTAGTGTCATTTTTTTATCTACGTCAGTGCTTTACTTAATTGTTAATGATTAGGAAATTTGCAATATGAAGTCTTTGCCAGACAATGCAGTTGAACACAATGAAGAATTAATAAATGCATATACTCAGATATTGTGAAAAGTATTTTTTACGGTTTTGGAAAGCATGGGGTCAGACTTCCCGATATCCCAATACTTTTTTCTTGTTTACATTGCTTTAAAAGGGGATATCGGGAAGCCTGACCCCTAACAAACTAAGATAATTTAGGGGTGTTACCATGCCAAGAACTATGGGGCTAGATGTAGGAGATAAAACTATTGGAGTAGCAGTTAGTGATGTGTTTGGTTGGACTGCACAAGGAATAGGGACAATAGAGAGGATTGGAATAAAAAAGGACTTGCAAAGATTAGCGCTGCTAATTGAAGAAAAGGATGTAGACAAAATAGTTGTCGGGCTACCCCAAAACATGAATGGGTCTATTGGACCTCAAGGTGAAAAAACTTTAGAATTTGTAGCAAGAATTACTAAACGATTTAAGCTAGAAGTTATAATGTGGGATGAAAGATTAACAACTAAGGCAGCTGAGAGGATATTGCTAGAAGCTGATGTAAGCAGAAAAAAGAGAAAAATCGTAATTGATAAAGTTGCTGCAACCTATATTTTACAGGGATACTTAGATAGCGTGCAAAAACGATAAAGGGATATTGTGCATAATTAATATGTGAAATAGGAGGAAAAAACATGGAACAAAACAAAAATACAGTAGTATTAATTGATGAGGATGGGATTGAAATAGAATTTGAAATACAAATGACACTTGAAGTAGCCGATAATAGTTATGCTATTTTGTTGCCTATGGAAACAACTAATGAAGAAGAGGCATATATATTTAGAATAACAGTTGATGAAGATGGCGAAGATGTATTAGAAGCGATTGAAGATGATGAAGAATATGATAATGTTGTAGTGGCATATGAAGCTATATTAAACGAACAATGAATCATGTATCGGATAAAATTTGACATCTGTTAATATTTATGCGACAATATCATTTGAGAGATATTATTAATTGAAAATGTGGGTGATGTTATGGAGAAATTTGTTAATGAATTGAAAGAAAAATTAAAAGAAAAAGGGTATAAACTGACACCGCAGCGAAGAGCAGTGTTAGAAGTTATTATTTCTAGTGAAGGTAGACACCTAAATACAGAAGAAATATATGATATTGTGAAGAAAAATTGTCCGGATATTGGACTTGCAACTGTGTATAGAACTATTCAATTACTCGACAAATTAGATATTATATCTACCCTCTACTTAGATGATGGATGTAATAGATATGAGTTCAATATTCAGGATGGTGAGCACCACCATCATCATTTGATATGCGACAATTGCAGCAAAGTTATTGAAGTTAAAATTGATTTGTTAGAAAAATTAAAAGATGAGATTCAATCAAATTATAATTTTGTAATTACAGATCATAAAGTTCAGTTTTATGGGAAATGCGAAGACTGTAAGTAGAGGAAAAACTGTTTTGCCTGTTACCCTGAGCCGTTCGACTCGCAAGCTTACTTAGGATAAACTCCACTGAAGTGGAGTCGAATTCGATTGCGCGTGTTTCTCGTGTGCCTGTCAAATAGGACTTGGGTATCAAAGTTAGCGATGTATTTTTGACTTGTAAGCAAAGATTTTTTCGTTTTTGAATATTTTTGTTCCGTTTGGATAATAATTGTGGTAGAATGTATATAATGTTAATGTGCGGAATTTGTTTTGTAATTTTTACGAGTCGTGTAAAAATGATTGAAAATCCAATGTGTGTGCATGTACAGCATACTTTTGTTTTGTGTGCGGGAAAAATACTAAGGGGGGGGGTAGATGTGAGGGTGGATGACCACTCTGGTGGAGGGTAAATAATAGTTGTAAGTATAGGAACTAGATAAGTAATATTACTAAGTAGTTAATAAAAGGAGAGAAATTTATTTGGGTAGAAAACCTGCAGAATTAAAAATAATCCCATTAGGCGGATTAGACGAAATAGGAAAGAACATTACAGTCATTGAGTATAGAGACGAAATTGTAATTATTGATTGTGGATTGAGCTTTCCTGATGAAGAGATGTTAGGAATAGATATAGTTATACCTGACGTTACGTATTTAGAAAGAAACGCTGATAAAATTAAGGCGATTGTATTAACGCATGGGCATGAAGATCATATTGGTGCATTACCGTATGTCTTGAAAAAAATTAATGTGCCAGTATATGGAACAAACCTTACTCTTGGTTTGGTAGAAAACAAGTTGAAAGAGCATAAGCTTTCAAATATTACATTAAACAAAGTTAAAGCAGGGCAAGAAATTAATGCAGGGTTATTTAAAGTGGAATTTGTCCGTATGAACCACAGTATACCTGACGCTTGTGGAATTGTTATCCATACACCATTAGGAATCATCTTTCACACTGGAGACTTTAAAATCGACTATACGCCAATTGACGGCAATATGATTGATTTGCATAAAATCGCTGAAATTGGTAAAAAAGGCGTTTTAGTAATGATGGCAGATAGTACTAACGTAGAAAGACCAGGCTCAACAATGTCTGAAAAGAGTGTTGGCGCAACATTTGAAAATATTTTTAGATCGACTGATAAAAGAATAATTGTAGCTACTTTCGCATCAAACGTACATAGAGTACAGCAAATAATAGATGCAGCTTATAAATTTGGAAGAAAAGTAGCAGTATCGGGAAGAAGTATGATTAACGTAGTGAAGGTTGCGAGTAATCTCGGGACGTTATCTGTGCCAGATGGTTTAATAATCGATATTGATGATATGAATGGATTAGAAGACTCTCAAGTAGTGATAATTACGACTGGGAGCCAAGGTGAGCCTATGGCAGCGCTGTCTAGGATGGCTAGCGGCGAACATAGAAAAATAGTTATAAAGCAAAGTGATGTAGTTGTCTTTTCATCTACACCTATACCTGGAAACGAAAAAACTGTAAGTAGAGTAATAAACCAATTATTTAAACTAGGAGCCGATGTTATTTATAAAAGTTTAGCCGATGTGCATGTTTCAGGGCATGCTTGTAGGGAAGAACTTAAATTGATGCATAGACTTGCTAATTCTAAATACTTTATACCTGTTCACGGCGAATACAGGCATTTAAAGAGCCATGGAAAGTTAGCTGAAGAGTTAGGCATGCCAAAAGAAAACACATTTATTATTCAAAATGGAGATGTTGTTGAATTTACAAAAAATAGTGCTAAAGTAAATGGAAATGTGCCTTCTGGCAAAATATTAGTAGACGGTTTAGGTGTTGGAGATGTTGGAAATATTGTTCTTAGAGATCGCAAGCATCTGGGCGAAGATGGATTGATGGTAATAGTTATTACCATTTCAGCTAAGAATGGTAAAATTGTTGCTGGACCAGATATTATTTCTAGAGGATTTGTATATGTTAGAGAATCAGAAGATTTGATGGGAGAAGCAAAAAGAGTAGTCAGAGAAGCATTAATGATTTGTGAAAACCAAAATATTACTGAATGGTCTGTGTTAAAAAATACAACTAAAGATGTATTAAGAAGTTACCTTTACGAGAAAACTAAGAGAAAACCAATGATTCTGCCTGTAGTTATGGAAGTAAAAAATAATAGTAAGAAAGAGGGATAAAATGGTAACCTACGACAATGCACATAAGTTAGCGAAATCACTAAAAGAATGTGACGAATACAAGGAGTACAAAAAATTAGAAGAGCAAATTGCAGCAAATTCCGAAACTAAAAAAATGGTTGTTGATTTTAGAAAACGGCAATTTGAAATACAGAGTGCGCAAATGGTAGGACAAAAAATTGAAGATAACAAGATTGAAAAAATTAAAGAACTGCAAGAAATTATGATGAAGAATCCAACTGTCAGTGCATTTATGCAAGCAGAGTACAGATTGAGTCAAATGTTAAGTGATATTTACAAAATTATTGGAGAAGCACTAGATCTTAATTTTGACAAAGATGAAGATGAAAAAAAAGCTGATAAACAAGTTGAAGAGATTGATGAAGGAAAGTAATAAAAATTGTCGAAGAAAACAATACGTGAAGTAGTTCACGTATTTTTTTCTGAATTAAACAGCTCAAACAGCAATATTTAAAAAAGGAGATAGCATTTTGAATTCAATTTTGAACCCATCAGTGGAAAAATACATTAGAAATATACTACCTAATAACACGGGTATTTTATACGAAATGGAAGAATATGCACGAAATAAGCATGTACCTATAATTCATAAAGAAGTAGCCGCATTAGTAAAAGTAATAACTAAAACAAGTGGAGCAGCTAAGATTCTTGAAATAGGTACAGCCATTGCGTATTCGACAATCATTTTTTGCATTGCTATGGGCGAAAACGGTAGAATCACTACCATAGAGCGAAACGAAAACATGTACACAGTAGCCTTAGCTAATATTGAAAAAGCAAACCTAAAAGATAGAATCAAGGTTATTCACGGTGATGCCAGTGATGTTTTAATGCACTTAAGTGAAAAATATGATTTAATTTTTTTAGATAGCGCAAAGAGTCAATACAGTGATTACTTGAATGATTTACTACGCCTCTTGAAAAATGGTGGAATACTTATTTCAGATAATGTATTATATAAAGGGATGGTTGCAGACGATGCATTGGTGGCGAAAAGAAAAAAAACGATTGTTAACAAATTAAGAAACTATCTAGAAGTTATAACGAATCATCCAGAACTTGATACTAGTATACTTCCAATTGGTGATGGAGTAGCAATTAGTTGCAAGAAGCAGGAGGAAATGATTAATGGATAAAGTTGAGTTATTAGCACCTGTTGGTGATTTAGAAAGGCTTAAAATAGCAGTTTTGTATGGAGCAGATGCTGTTTATTTAGGCGGACAAATATTTGGAATGCGTGCTACAGCAAAGAACTTTACACTTGATCAGTTAAGAGAGGGCGTTTTATTTGCACATGGATATGGAGTCAAAATTTATTTAACAGTAAATATTATTCCTCATAACAAAGATTTAGCTGAGTTATCAGAATACATAAAGCAAATTTATAATATAGGTGTAGATGCGGTAATAGTGTCTGACCTTGGAACATTTGGAATAATAAAAGAATTAGCGCCGGATATAGAAATACATATTAGCACCCAAGCTAACACAACAAACTATGCTACAGTCAATTTTTGGAATAAGCTAGGGGCTAAAAGAGTGGTGCTTGCTAGAGAACTTTCTTTTAATGAAATTAAAGAAATTAACGAGAAAAAAAATGAATATGTAGATTTAGAAGCATTCGTACATGGAGCTATGTGTATTTCTTATTCAGGGCGCTGTCTTTTAAGCAATTATATGGCAAATAGAGATGCGAATAAAGGAGAATGTGCCCAACCTTGTCGTTGGAATTATTATCTAGTTGAAGAAAAGCGACCAAACGAATATATGCCAGTATATGAAGATGACAAAGGCACCTATATAATGAACTCAAAAGACTTATGTATGATAGAGTATATTCCACAGTTAATAGATTCAGGCATAAGTAGTTTGAAGATTGAAGGAAGAATGAAGACGGCTTATTACGTGGCGACAACAGTAAGAGCATATAGGATGGCAATAGATAGCTACTATGAAAACCCAGAAGAGTGGAAGTTTAACCCAGAATGGATGAGAGAGCTGAGAAAATCTAGCCATAGAGATTATACTACTGGTTTTTACTTGCAAAAACCAAATCATGATGAACATCTGTATAATGATATTTCATACTTAAGAAGTTACGATTTTATTGCATTAGTGTTAGATTATGATAAAATTACAGGAGTTGCGACTGTAGAACAAAGGAATCGTTTTTTTAGAGGTGATAAGGTAGAAATAATTGGACCAAATCACAAATTATTATACTCAACAATTGAAGATATGTGGGACGAGAATGGAAATCAGCTTACGGTAGCACCACATCCAAAGCAAACTGTTAAAATTAAGCTAGACTGTACAGTTCAAGAATACTCTATAATGCGAAAAGAAAAAAGAGAGAATTGAACTAATTTAAAACGAACAGGAAGGATGATAATGTGAAGAGACCGATTCTCATAGGCATTGCAGGAGGGACAGGATCGGGTAAGAGTACTGTCGCTAGAGCAATATTTGAGAGCCTACAAGAAAAAAACATTGCAATTATTGAACAAGACTCATACTATAAAGATCAAGCACATTTAACTTATGAAGAAAGAATAAAAACTAATTATGTTCATCCACTAGCGTTTGATACAAATCTTTTAATTAGTCACTTAAATCAACTTTTAGAAAACAAATCTATAGAAAAACCAATATATGATTTTCTAAGCACACAAGAAAGATTGAAACGATTACCATCGAACCAGAGGATATTGTTATTCTCGAAGGAATCATGATATTAGACGATGTAGAATTGAGAAATATGTTAGACATCAAAATTTTTGTAGATACAGATTCAGACGTGCGAATAATAAGGCGAATCCTTAGAGATATTGAATCTAGGGGGAGAAGCCTAGAATCAGTTATAGATCAGTATTTTAAGACAGTTAGACCAGCGCATCTTCAATTTGTAGAACCAAACAAAAGATACGCTAACATCATTATTGCAGAAGGCGGTCACAATCAAGTAGCAATAGATATTATGGTTGCTAAAATTCAATCTATAATTGCAGATAGAGATAATAAGTAGATGAAAGAAAGTGATAAGGTCAGTTCAAGTATTAGCCTAGATATTACGATATATAATTAACGAGAGTGCATAGCATGATAGATAAAAATTTATTATACGTAGAGAATCTCATTTCAAGGGGAAAGACTATGGAAAAAGTGGAAAGGTTGCTTTTAGCACTATTGATATTAAGGATGGCACGAGATTACGGAAGAATCTGCTGCCTATAGCACTGAAGCTAATTCAGATGAAATGGTAGAAGTAAATTATTTTAACAATGAATTATACGAAACAGTTGTTCTAGAAGTGCCTTTGATAATGCAACTTCCAAAATTACCAAGAGGCTGTGAAGTGACTAGCCTTGCCATGTTGTTACAATTCGCGGGTATGGAAGTAGATAAAATGACATTAGCAAAGGAGATAACTAAAGATCCTACTCCTTTTCAAAGAGAGAATGGAAAAGTTTTTTTTGGTAATCCGCAAGAAGGTTTCGTCGGCGACATGTTCTCTTTTTATAGACCGGGATTAGGAGTTTATTACGGTCCGATTTTGGAACTAAGGGAGAAATATATGTCGAAACAAACAGTTAATCTAACGGGAAGAGATTTTGAATATTTACATTATTTCATTAACAAAGGTATTCCTGTGTGGGTGATAACAAATGCTACTTTCAGAGAATTGGGCAATTACCAGTTTGAAACTTGGGACACTCCTATGGGACGAATAAGAATAACTTACAGAATGCACTCTGTTTTAATTACAGGATTTGACGAGAAATATATTTACATAAACGACCCTCTTTATTATAGACCGAATAGAAAAATCAAACGAAAAGATTTTGAGGAAGCTTGGCTACAAATGGGGAGTCAAGCGATATCTTATATACCAGAGGGAAAGACCTTGTATGATATACTACCTCACACAGATGGAATTTAGTAATATTACTGAAAATCTAAAACGATTTAATCATTATGTGTTATACTGTTTAGTGAGATATTTAATTATTTCATTAAAGGTGGAATGCATCATGTGCGGAATATGTGGCTTTGTAGACAAAATGCATATAGAGGATAAAGAACTTATTGTTAATAAAATGATGAACAAGATAATTCATAGAGGGCCTGACGATGCTAGAAGTTATGTAGATACAGGCATTGCACTGGGCTTTAGAAGATTAAGTATTATTGATTTAGAAGAAGGTATGCAGCCTATATTTAACGAAGATGAAAGCTTAATTTTGGTGTTTAATGGTGAAATATACAACTACAAGGATATTAAGAAGGATCTATTAGCTAAAGGGCATCAGTTTAAAACAAAAACTGACTCAGAGGTAATACTTCATTGTTACGAAGAGTACGGAACAGATTTATTTCAACATTTAAGAGGAATGTTTGCTTTTGTTATTTGGGATAAAAAAACCAATACACTTTTCGGTGCGAGAGATTTTTTTGGTATTAAGCCATTTTATTATGCAAATTCTAATGGTAGTTTTGTCTTTGCTTCAGAAATAAAGAGTATTATTGAACATCCTACTATTGAAAAAAAAAGTGAATCTAACGGCACTTTAAAGTTACCTGACATTTCAATACTCACCCTTAACGGAGACATTTTTCGAAGGGATCTATAAGTTACCTCCTGGGCATTACTTTAAGTTGAAAAATGGAGATTTAGAGGTTCAAAGATACTGGCAGGCAGAATTCACTACTCCCTCTGTAAAGCTACCTTTTGAAGAGGCAACGGATGATGTCGAGAAAATTATGCAAGACTCTATTAAAGCCCACATGCTTAGCGATGTTGAGGTCGGGTCCTTCTTATCAAGCGGAATAGATTCTAGTTACGTGGCAGCCTCGTTTAAGGGGGATATAACTTTTACAGTAGGTTTTGATTATGCCTCATACAATGAAGTTGACGATGCTTTAAAAATGGCAGAAAAAATTGATGTTGAGAGCCATTATAAAATTGTAACCTCAAATGAATATTGGGAGTGTTTGCCAAAAGTGCAATATCATATGGACGAGCCTTTGGCAGATCCTGCGGCAGTAGCTCTTTACTTTGTAAGCCAGATAGCGAGTGAACATGTAAAAGTTGTATTATCTGGAGAGGGTGCAGATGAGTTATTTGGTGGTTATGGTATATACCGAGAGCCACTAAGTTTGAAGCCCTTAACTGATATGCCAAAAATTATTAGGAAAACTCTTGGAAAAATAGCGGAATCAATTCTCTTTGACATTAAAGGTAAAAATTATTTCATTAGGGGTAGCAAGGACGTAGCGGAAAGATTTATAGGCAATGCATATATGTTTACTGAAGACAAGAGAGATAAGCTAATGAAGGACAAGAGCTTTAAGCAATACTCACCTCAAGAGGTAACTGAAGAAATATATAAAAAAGTAGAAAATATGGACGATACTACTAAAATGCAGTATTTAGATTTGCATCTATGGTTAACTGGGGATATTCTCTTGAAGGCAGACAAAATGAGCATGGCACATTCTCTAGAGTTAAGAGTGCCTTATTTAGATAAAGAGGTTTGGAGCGTGGCATCACAATTACCTTTAGAATATAGGATTAATAAAACCACGACTAAATACGCTTTAAGAAAAGCTGCCAAAAGAAAGCTTCCAGAAGAAGTAGCGGGCAGAAAAAAACTAGGTTTCCCAGTGCCAATTAGAATATGGTTGAAAGAAGAAAAATACTATAAAATGGTTAAGGCTGATTTTGTATCTGAGGCAGCTAAAGAATTTTTTAATATTGATGAACTTGTAAAACTTTTAGATGACCATCTAAAAAGAAAGAAGGATAACAGCAGAAAAATTTGGACGGTTTACATGTTTTTAGTATGGCATAAGGAATATTTCGAAATGGGACACGAAACAGACCGTTTTTGTTATGATGAGATTTCTGTCAGTTAATAAGACGCTGTTATTATAGAGAATACAGGCTTATAACCCAGATTTTACTTCATTTTTGCTATCATTGGAGTAAATATTGTAAAAAAATAAGTGAACGTTTAATCCCTTATACATTTGATAATACTAAAGAAAAATGTATAGGGGAATTTTTATGCAAAATAATTATAATAATGAAGGTGAATATAAAAAGAATGAGCCTAGTAAAGCTTGCGTTAATAAAATATTGTTTATAGGGATAGTCTCAACGCTGATAATATTAGCATTGATGTTACGTTTATATTACATTCAAATAGTAAAACACGATATATATACAACTGAAATAAACAAACAAAAAAGTATAAACATACCGTTAGGTAGAATAAGAGGAATGATATTAGATAGGAACTATATTCCGTTAGTTAATAGGGAAGAAGAAACATATTTGATAATATTCCCACACCTTTTTAATGAAAGTGAGGCTAACCTAGATTACCTCGAAAGAGTTACTGGTTACTCACGTACTGGTGTAATTAATTTGCTTAGTAAAAATACGAGATTCATCAAACTACCAAAAATAGAAAGTAATAGCTTAAAAGAGAACGAAACCACAATCAATAGAGGTATCTATTTTATAAACAGGCTTAGACGTTATGATGAAAATCAACTAATAACGCATGTAATAGGCTATATTAATCATACTGATGGAGATGGAGTAACAGGAATAGAGAAGAAAAAAAATCTCCTATTATCAAATGCAAATGAAGATATGCTTAAGATAATCTTCGATGGAAAAACTAAACCTTTGTTAGGAGGGGTAAGAGCACTAGAGAATAATAAAAGTGAAATTAATCACGTCCAGCTTACGATTGATTACAAAATTCAGAAGATTTCTGAAAAAGTGATGGATGAATACATGAGAGAAGGTAGTGTAGTAATTTCTGATGTTCGTACAGGGGAGATTTTAGCCATGGTGAGCAGACCAAATTATGATCCAAATAGTATTTACAAACACATAGATAGTGATGGCGATGAATTGTTTAATAAAGCAATACAAATGACGTTTCCACCTGGTTCGATTTTCAAAATGGTCTTAGCCGCTGAGGCAATAGAGTTTCATAGAATTGAAATAGACAATATGTTTATGTGTATCGGTTATGAAATAGTCGGGAGTACAAAAATTAGATGTGGAAATTACGATGAAGGTGGACACGGACATATTTCACTAATAGAGGCCTTTGCCAAATCGTGTAATTCTAGCTTTATTCAACTAGGTCAAGTACTAGGCTCAGATAACATTATTAACATGGCAAAAAAAATGGGATTGGGCGAAAAGCTTAATATTGGATTATCAGAAGAAGAAAGTGGGAATTTACCAAGCGGAGATGAAAGATTGGGTCCAGCAATTGGAAACATTTCGATTGGGCAAGGTGAAATTTCTGTAACACCAGTACAAATAAATCAAATGACTCAAATTATAGTGAACTACGGAATTAAAAAGCCTTTGTATATTGTGAAAAGCATTTTAAATGAGAATTATAATGTGGTAGAAAGCTTCGTGAGAGAAGATGAGAAAGTTTTAAGCCATTTTACTGCAAGACAAATTCAGAAAGTGATGCGAGAAGTAATGAAAGCTGGTACTGGGAAAAGCGAAATAGATGATTTATCAAATTTGACGGATGGTAAAACTGGAACAGCCGAAGAAGGAATATCGCATCATGCATGGTTTACTGGATTTTATCCTGCTGAAGAACCAAAGTATGCTATAACAGTTCTAATACAAAACGGAGGCTCTGGTGGAAAAGTTGCAGTACCTATATTTAGGGAAATAATTAAAGAGATGATTCAACTAGGAATGTAAATTGTAACAACAGCCAATACCGTTTGTTTTGGCTGTTGTTGTAAAAAAATTTCCTAATGAAAAAATCATATCTAAAAATAAATGTATACATGCACTTATACACACATCTCGACATACATTATAAGAACCGTATATTTTTTTAAGACATAGCAACAAATATGCTTTCTACCAAGCATTATGGCTATGACAATAAATAGAGGGGAGACGATAATGTGTGGGGTGTTTTTTTTCTATACTTCCAGAAATAATAAAGCCTTTTGTATTTTCAGTTTCGTACATAGCTGGTAATACTTCTTTTCCTCAACCTTTGAGTGAAGAAGATGAATTGAAATATCTAAAACAATACGAAGAGGGTAATGAAGTAGCTAAAAGCATATTAGTTGAAAGAAATTTAAGATTAGTTGCTCACATAGTGAAAAAATATGGTAATGTTGGATGCGAAACCGATGACTTGATTTCAATTGGGACCATTGGACTAATAAAAGGGATAACAACATTTAATAGGAGCAAAGGGACGAGATTGGCAACGTATGTTGCGCGTTGTATTGAAAATGAAATATTGATGACTATACGATCAAATAAGAAACTACAAAGTGAAGTATCAATACATGAACCAATTGGTATTGACAAAGAGGGAAATGAAATATCACTAATTGATTTGTTGGGAACGGAAGTAAATGAAGTTTTAGAAGAAGTTGAACTAAAAATGCAAATAAGAAAACTATATAACAAAATGATTCATGTTCTCAAAAAGAGAGAACGAATTGTACTGCAATTGAGGTATGGAATATGTAATACTGGCTGTATGACACAAAGAGAAATAGCTAAGATTCTAGGGATATCAAGATCTTATGTTTCCAGAATTGAGAAACGAGCTATTAATAAACTAAATAGTTCTTTTGAAAACAATGAATAAAAAGGAAATACAAAAAAATGTATCTTCGGTTCCGATGTTTATATAAAAAGCAGAACAATAAATATGTTGCGGAGAAAGAACTTAGAAGCTATCGTAATCTTAAAAAAGAAAAGAGTAGACATAGCTAAATATTTAACTTTTTACCTAAACATTTGAGACATTAGTTGATTTTTGAACTAGAAATATAGTATAATATATAAGAAGGTAAGAAGGTAAGAAGGTAAGAAGGTAATATATTTTTTCTAGTTTGAAATATTTTTCAACTAATATTATATAAAGGAGTTAACTAAATGGAGATAATGAGTATCGGTGAAAAAATCAAAATGCTAAGAAAGAAAGTAGGTTTAAGACAGGACGAGTTGACAGATGATTTGATTACAAGAAGTCTTGTAAGCATGTTAGAAAGTGGCAAGAGAAATTTGAACAAAAAAACTGCTGCGATTATTGCTAGCAAATTAAATGTTTATTATGAAACACTTGGACAAGAAATAACAGCTGAATATTTGTTAGAAAGCAAAGAAATACAAGCCTCTAAAATGATTGATGGTTACATTGAAGAAATGTATCAATTATTATACGACAAAAAAAACAATCATGAAAGGCGAGTTAATGAGGTTTTGCTAAAAGCAAAAAAATTAGCAACAACTTGGGGGTTGGAAAATAAGCTTTCGGAAATATATTTTTTTGAAGGTGAATATGATTGCGAGTTAGAAAAGTACAACAGAGCAATTATGAGTTTTTTTAATGCCTTAGAACACCGCTTAGAGAGTAAAGAATACGAATCAATAAGTGAAGTATTTATGAATCTTTCTAAATGTTATGCTGAGCTAGAGCAATTTCAAGAAGCTATAGAATATAGTCAAAAAGCAGTTGACGTTTTGTTGAAAAATGACACTACTAGTTCAAATGAAATTGAAACAATGCACCTGCTAAACCTAATTGTCTATTACACCAAAACAAAGCAATTTGATGCTGTTTTATCGAGTACTTCAGCATTAAAAAACGTTGGCAATGTGTCTCAAAGTGCGGTACTTAAAGCGACTATATATGAGGCTAATGCAAGTAGAAATATAAAGAATTACGAAAAAACGCAAAGAATTTATGAAAAGCTTCTAAATAAGGAGCATAAACTAGACCTAGAAATGTTAGCGCGTATATACCTAGGGAAATCACAGTTATTTGTAAGTATTGCCGAGACTCAAAAAGCATTAGAATCATGCAATGAATCATTTAGAATCACAGAAAAAATAGGTGATGCTGTATCATCGAAGTTCTTGTTAGAAATAGCAAAACAATATTTTGAATTAGGAAAATTTGAGATTGCTTTGGACGTTTTAGGTGTGGCACAAAAAAAGGCTGAAGAACATTACAAACTAAAAGAGCAATTTGAAGTTTTCATATTTAGAGCTGAAGTGTTTAAAAAGCAAAATGACTTTAGTAAAGCAGAAACATATTTATTGCAAGCCGAAAAAATGACAAGTGAAGAAAATATTAAATTTAACCTAACTAGACTATACTCTTTGTATAGCGAACTACATTTTGAAATGGGAAATATGGACAAATGCATGTTGTATTTAAAGAAAATTCGTAAGTGCTAAAGCCATAAAGAGACATTTGGGAATGAAGGAGTTTTGTCACACTTGCATAAACCTTATTATTATTGTGTGACAAACTCCTTCGTCCCCGAATGTCTCTACAAACACTAAAATGACAATGGACAACCCCCTTTACGCTTTAAGATGCTTGTGATGATAATTATTTTCAAAGAATTGTTGACGAGCGCAAAGATTAATGGCATATTAGTTGAGATTGATAATCACTATCAATTTTGACCTAGTGATACAATATGAACGTATTATTAACGTTACAGGTTCCTGTATCATATAGTATGTTATTGAGAGTATTGTATGACTAAACAAAAAAAGTGTACAGGAGGAGTGTTATGGGTACTGAAAATTTATTTTTCGCTTTTTCACTAACCTTATTTGCAGGATTAGCTACAGGAATAGGTAGTTTGTTAGCTCTTTTTACTAAAAGAACAAATACAAAATTTTTATCAGTTGCGCTTGGTTTTTCAGCAGGAGTAATGAGTTACGTTTCGATGATTGAAATTTTTCCAAAAGCTCAAGAATCTTTAATTGGTGAACTGGGAAATGTCTGGGGTTCATGGGTAACGGTAATATCATTTTTTTGCGGGATATTATTTATTGCATTAATAGACAACTTAATTCCATCAATTGATAATCCACATGAGATTCGTAAAGTCGAAGAAATTGAAGAAATTGAAGAGATTGAAGAAAAAGATAAAAATGCAATGAGAAAGAATTTTGGGAGCAAGGAAACAGCTGAAAACAATACAGATACAAAGAATAAGAACTTATTAAGAATGGGAATATTTACTGCTATCGCAGTAGCGATACATAATTTTCCAGAGGGTTTGGCAACTTTTATTGCTGCTCTGCATGATCCATCCCTTGGAATACTAATCACTGCCGCTATAGCGATTCATAATATTCCTGAAGGAATTGCAGTTTCGATCCCTATATTCTATGCTACTGGAAGCAGAAAAAAAGCTTTTGTTTATTCATTTTTATCTGGATTAGCAGAGCCAATTGGTGCAATGGTAGGATTCTTAATACTAATGCCCTTTCTAAGTGAGACGCTATTTGGTATTCTATTTGCCTCAGTAGCAGGAATTATGGTATTTATTTCACTAGATCAGCTTCTTCCTGCTGCAAGAGAATATGGGGAACATCATCTATCGATTTATGGTCTTGTTGGTGGAATGATGGTAATGGCTTTAAGTTTACTATTGTTTATTTAGAATGAGAAATGCATTTATAAAAGAACCTCCGATTCTTATTTATATAAAAAGGGCAAGACAGGGGGGCTGGGATTTGTCTGGTAACAAAGCCAAAAACCAGACAAGTCCCTGTCCCCCTGTCTTGCCCCTGTCTTGGATTTTACGAAATGCAAAATTATGATTATCAGAAGGTGATACGATGAGCCGTAAAAGAAACAAAAGAAGCAAAAGATACTTCTTGAAAATAATTATCCTTTCAATTATTTTTTTATATTTTATATCTAGAATGTACCCTATGATCGGGAGTTCCTTTAAGCGAACTTACACAGCTGAGCTTGGGAGAATTGAGACAGTTATTTCTACAACGGGATTTATTGTGAGGGACGAAGAAGTCATAGAATATTTAGAAGGAAAAGAAGTGGAGTACTTCTTTGATGAAGGAGAAAAAGTTGGCAGGGGTCAGAGAATAGCTGACGTAAAATCAAATGGAATAGTTAAATCAATTTATAGCGAAGAAGCTGGACTTGTTGTATTTAATAGCGATGGACTAGAAAATTTATTTAATCTTAATTCGATAGAGAAAATAGAATCAAAAAATCTGGCTTTAATTAGAAATATTATGCGAAACAAGCAAAAGAAAAATCAAATACAAGCAATTAAAATTGTAACTAATCATAGATGGAGTATTATATTGATGTTAGAGGACGAACAAGTAGAAAAGATGGCAGAGAATAGTAGAGTGTTACTAAGACGAAAAGATAACGAAAGAGAATACAATGCTCTAGTTAAAAAGATTATTTATAGCAATGGAGAGAACATCGTTTTGTTAGATTTGTCAGAGTTTATGAAGGGGTTTTACAATACAAGAGCAATACAACTTGATATAGTTGTTAACAATTATAAAGGAGTCATACTTGCAAATAGATCTATTGTTGAAGTTAACGGACAAGAAGGAGTCTTTAGAATTGATTATAGTGGAGACACAGAGTTTGTTCCTGTGAAGATAAAAGGTTGTAATTCTGAAAATTCAATTGTTTATTATGACTTTTTTAATGATAGTAGTGGAAACGGTGACAATGAAAGCAGTAGGGTAAATACGATAGATCTGTTTGATGAAATATGGTTAGAGGGGAGTCAAGCAAAGGTTAAGATAGAAAAAAAAAGATAGCAACAATGAAAATTAGGACCATAGAGCTATATTAATTTTGGTTTAACTATATTACTATTCAAGTGAATGAGTACCATGGGGGACAGTCCCTGCGGCAACATTCCCAGAAATAACAAATTGATACAAAAAGACAGAGAGAGAGAGATTTCCTGTCTTTTTTTTGTATATCTAGAAACAGACAGCCTAGGACAAGCATAGGGACAATCTCCGTGGTACTTTCGCAACCATAACGATACATAAGGCGAGATAATGAAACAGGGATAAGATAAGCTGCTGCACATCTGTCTACGGTGCAAAAAGAATTAATACATATTTAAATAAAAAAAGTATCAAAAAATACAATTTTTATTGTTTTTTTTTGTGTATTTGGTTTATAATCTTGAGTTTGAAAGCAAAACACTAATAAAACAAGCCCTAAACTATTGTAAATACATGGTCGTGGGGTTTTTGCTTTTTTCG
>JAJOKP010000039.1 GCA_021129775.1 Clostridiales bacterium | reverse complement strand
ACTTTGTAAGCTATCTCGTAATTAGTTTTGTTATAGTACATATCATAACAATAAATTTTTACTAAGTCTACAACTTTTAATTTACCCTTGTATGGATTAATGCTTATTTCAACAAGTGTACTTTTGAATGCATTTTTAAGATTTTTGTCTTTTATTTTCTTCAGATATTTTTCTGCGACTCTCATAAATCTAATTTCATGCATATACTAATTCTCCATATCAAAGATATCTGACATTGTAACTACTGCATCTTTGCTTTTAGCAAGAATATCAGCTTCTTTTATCATTTTATCTAATGCAGGCTCTATTTTTTTGCTCACTTCCTTAAATTTAAAGAGCAGCTCCTTTCCTGTAAAACCCTGTTCTATTAAGTCGCTTAAGATATTTTCTGAAAAATCATACATCGTTGTTTTTGGTATATTTCTAATAATGATTGCATTTTCTTCTAATACACACTCAACTTCATCGTTTAAATCTAGCTTTTCAAAATATTTTTGCGGTATAGTAATTTGTCTTTTGCCTGAAACTCTTATAATTTTTCTGTCGATTGATTCATTATTAGTTGTTAAATTATGCATAGTATATATCCCTCCAATCAAAGAAATGCATATTTCTTTGATTACATTATTAAAATGAAATGCAGAAAATTAAGAGTTATTAATTTAATTCTTCCATTTTTTCTTCATAATACTTATCTAAAACAAACTTAAAATCTGCAGCTCTAGCCAAAATATTGTGTTCATACTCGTCCTTAAAGCGATTATCGGCAGAATAAATACAGTTACCTAAAAGAGCCTGACTTTGTAATACAGAATGGTTTTCTTGCAAGAATGTAATATCAAGTCTAAGAGGCAAAAACAGATCTGATAAAGCATTATAAATCTCACTAAAGATTTGATAACGCTTCTCTATTGGAACTTCTTCTTTAAAAACAATGCCAATATCTATATCAGTAAGCCTATCTTTGACTTCCACATTTTGATTGTTCAGAATTTTAATGCCTTCAGTAACACGAGACCCCAAAATATAAACAAGAGCAATGCCTAAATGTTCACAGGTAGAAATAATAATTCTTTTTCTTTCCATAGTATCAACCCTAACTTTCTAAAGCATCTAAGAAACCTTTTATTTCAATAACAAATCTCTTTAAATCTCTTAAATCGTTTTTTATTATGTGGTGCAATTCTTCATCAGTTATTTGATGATATAGATGGACTAATCTGTTTCTATAGCTAGCCATATTTACAAGTTTATTAGCTAATTCTTGACTAATCACATTACACTCATGCAACCCTTATGCGATTGCCTCATATTCTAAACTCAATTTAATGTTGCCAGTTTTAGCTAAAACATGCCTTCCAATATCAAAGATTGCCTCTAGCGAACGCCTTAAATAACTTTCTGCCGCTGCTACATTTCTTGACTCGGCTAAAAATTCTTCATTATTCATTTTAGAAAGTTCAAATAACTCATTGTAAAAGTTTAAAACTAGTAGCAATCTTTCTTGTACTAGTGATCTATTTATCATACATATACCTCCGATTTCTCTTTCCTGTACGGGTAATCCCTTGTATTTGTTCTTTTTAAATGGATGAAATGAAGCTCTTGAGTTTACTTGAAACTTCATATTTATTAGCAGATTCCAAAATAGTGCTAAAGCTTATATTAAGATCTTCTAATGCTTCGTAAATAAAAAACACCTCTTGCAAATCTTTTTTTAGCCCCTTGCTTTAATCATGTGAAAGCTATAAAATATACTTAGAGGTGATTTTATGGTCAAGAAAAAAACACTTAAAGTACATAATAAGTCTGATAAACCCGACAATATTGTTATAAAAGACAATGAAATTATTGAAAAATGTATTGAGATAGAACAAAAATTACCTAACTTTATCAGGGATTATTTTTTGTACTTAAAATCTGCTGTCGCCCTTTCGACCAGACTAGCATATTTAAACGACATTTTATTTTTCTTCAACTATATTATAACACAATCTAATTTGTCAAATGCAACTAATCTTAAAGAAGTAACTGTGGAAGACTTTAACAAAATTACTGCAAAAGATATTAATAGATATTTGGCTGACTATTGCGCCAGATACACTATTACTACTAAAGAAGAAATGAGAATAATGGAAAACCGTAATCGCTCATTAGCACGTAAAAAAGCATCTCTCTCTACTTTGTTCAAATTTTTATATAGAGATGAAATCGTGAAACAAAACATAACTGATGGACTTAACCCAATAAGGCTCCCAAAACCTCAGCCTGATGCCATAAAACGACTTGAAATTGATGAAGTAGCCAAGCTGATAGACCACCTTAATAGCGGGGATTCTCTATCAGAAAGAGAAAAAGTGTATTGGAGAAAAACTAGGTTAAGAGACAGGGCCATAGTTTTGATGTTTGTAACGTATGGATTAAGGCTCTCTGAACTACAACAGTTAAACATTTCTTCGTTTAATTTCAATAGAGGAGAATTTACGATTTATAGAAAACGAGGTAAAGAAGTTTTAATACCAATCAATAAAACTTGCGAGCATGTAATAAAAGAATATATTGAAAATGAACGCCCTATGAAAGAACAGATAAACGACGAAAATGCAGATGCTTTGTTTCTATCTTTACAAAAGAAACGAATGACCTCTAAAACAATTAGAAATCTTATTAAGAAACATACTGCTATCGTCTTAGGGACTAGCACAAGTAGTGGTTATAGCCCACATAAACTAAGAGCAACTGCTGCAACGTCGCTAATACAGCAGGGTTTTTCAATATATGATGTTCAAAACTTATTAGATCACGACAATGTTACTACTACCCAACTTTATGCCGCCCACAAAAAGAATGTAAAACGGGAAATTGTTAAAAATTTTGAATGGCTAGACTAAATCCCACTGTTTGGCGTAATGGGGGTGGAATTTAGTTTTGTAATTTAGGTAGTAACATCAATTTTAATATATCAGAACTAATGTTTGCAATGCATGAATAATTATGTTATAATGAATAAAACGATATTTGAGAGGGGTAAGAAAGAATGTATGAAGATATAAGCGTAAAACAATTAGAAGTTTTAGATTGTATTAGAAAACATCTAGCTAAAAAAGGTTATCCGCCTGCAGTTAGAGAGATTTGTAAAGAAGTAAACCTAAGCTCCACCTCGACCGTACATAATCATTTGCTTAAACTAGAAAAGAAAGGCTACATTCGTAGAGATCCTGCAAAACCAAGAGCTATAGAAATTCTTAGATTTAATGACAATTTTGACGTGCCAAACACAATAGAAATAATTAATGTACCGATTATTGGAAAAGTTACTGCTGGAGAGCCAATATTAGCAACTGAAAATATTGAAGACACCTTCCCTCTTCCAATTAACTATGCTGACTTTGGGAACAGTAATATTTTTATGTTAACCATCAAAGGTAACAGCATGATAAACGCTGGAATATTAAATGGTGATTATATTATAGTAAAACAACAGTCAATTGCTGCGAATGGAGACATTGTCGTAGCTTTAATAGAAGATGAAGCAACTGTAAAAAGATTTTATAAAGAAAGAAATCGTATAAGACTGCAACCAGAGAATGATTTTATGGAACCTATCTTTGTAAAGAAAGCTTCTATTTTAGGGAAAGTAATTGGTGTTTTTAGAAAAATTGTTTAGATTGATTAAAAAGAAACAAAATTAATTTTAAAGCGAACAAAGGATGTGTTCAAATGGATTGAATCCCAAAAAAAATAAATGAAATTATTTGCAATTACTCGTCTGATGTTGAAAATACAATAAAAATAGAAAAAGTCCTTCTATTCGGTTCTTACGCAAAAGGTTCTTTTAATCAACATAGCAACATTGATATAGCTATATTTTCGAAAGATTTTGAGAACAAGAAATTTGTTGAAGCTACAACCTTATTGATCAAAATAGCACGAAAACATAACGATATCTGTATAGAGCCTATAGGTTTTGACTCTTCTATACTTTTAGAAGATAATCCTTTTATCGATGAAATATTAAAGACTGGTAAAGAAATTTACATTCATTAACAGCAAATGGAATATCGAAGACTTTATTATGTCAAGGGAACGAAGTTAGAAAAAACGCTCTTTCCCTTGACACTTGCATTCATTTGATGTACGGATTGTTTTTTGACTATAACATCTAGTTATCCTCTTGTGTGCTTAAATTCACGCTTCTTAATGGCATAATTGTAGATACAGCATGCTTATAAATTAACTGTTGTTTTCCATCGGACTCTAAAACTATTGTGTAATTGTCAAAGCCTTTTACATATCCCTTCAGTTGGAATCCATTTACTAAGTAAATAGTTATAACATTCTTTTCTTTTCTAACTTGATTTAAGAACAAATCCTGAAGATTAACGTTTTGTTTCATCTCTGTAAGCCTCCATTCCTTTTTACTGTATAGGTAGTAATACAGTTCTTATTCTATATTGAAACTCAAAATCCTTCTTAAGTTTCAAAGTTGTTCTAAAAATTTAATTATATCATTAACTAAAACAATAGAGGTTTCGTATTCAGTAATATTAAAAAACTCAATTTGATTATAGCGCTTAAACCATGTTAACTGACGTTTTGCATAACGCCTTGTGCCTCTTTTCAATATTTCAATAGCTTCCGCTAGGTCACATTTGCAGTTAAGATAATCAACAATCTCTTTGTACCCCAAACCTTGTAACGAAACTAAATCTTTGCAATATCCTTTCATCAATAAAGCTCTAACTTCTTCTACAAGCCCCTGTTTTATCATCAAGTCAACTCTGATGTTAATTCTTTCATATAATTCTGCTCTATTTCTATTAAGCCCTATTAAAATAGGATTATGCTTGCTATTTAGCTTAATGTCAGTACTAAAATCACCCATGTTAGATTTGCTAACATAATTGATTTCAAGTGCCCTGATAACTCTTTTTACATTGTTTGGATGAATTCGCTCGGCAGCCCTAGCGTCAATTCCTTTAAGTTTGTCGTGCAAAAAAATGTTGCCCTTTTCACTGCATTCTTTAGTGAGTTGATCTCTGAAAGAAATATCTGAATGCGTTTTGCTAAAATCCATATCGTATAAAATAGAGTTGATATATAGTCCTGTCCCACCTGATACAATCGGTAGCTTATCTCTTTTATGAATATCATCTATTGCATCAAAAGCTAGTTTCTGAAATTCTGCTACGCTAAAGTCTGTATCGGGCGTAATAATGTCAATTAGATGATGCTTCACCCCGGATTGCTCTTCTTTAGTAACCTTAGCAGTTCCTATATTCATCTTTTTATATATCTGCATGGAATCTGCAGAAATAATCTCTCCGTTTAACCTCCTTGCAAGTTGTATTGCACAGTCAGTTTTTCCTACTGCTGTTGGACCTACAATTAGTAAAATATCTTTTGGTGAAACCGCCCTTTTTTCTTCTGTAAATACAGTTTTTTCGTCGTTCACGGTGATTCCTCTTCTCTAAACACGCTTAAAACGCTTCTCTAATTCATACTTAGACATACTCACAACTATAGGTCTACCATGTGGGCAGGTTAATGGTGGCTTAAGTGTACTTAACTCTTTTAAAAGAGTTTTAACTTCGATAACATCTAGTTTGTCGTTAGCTTTAATAGCGCTCTTACACGACTTCTGTATAAGTAATTCGCTAAAGTGCTTGTTGTCATTTTTCTTGTCCTTAATTTCATCTAATAAATCAAGAATAAATTCAAAATCTCTTGGTTCTCCTAATAGTAGAGGAATTTCCTTAATAATAATTGTATTTTGCCCGAATTCACTAATGCTGAATCCTAGTTTATTAAATGACTCAATATTATCCATTAGTAAGGTAAAGTCCTCTCCAGGCAAATCAATTATTTTAGGTTCAAGTAGAATCTGCGAGTCAATATTTCTATTGCTCTTAAATTCTGAAAGTAGTTGATTATATATTAGTCTTTCGTGCGCCGCATGTTGATCAATTAAATACATAGACAATTTACTTTCAATAATTATATAGGTATTGAATAATTGTCCTATGAGTTTATAATTGCATAGAATATTTGTAAGAAAATTAAGTTGAGTTTGTTCATTTTGTATTGTTTTTTTATTAGCATAATTATATTTTGATGCACTTGACTTTTCAGCAACTCTTGTAATATTTATTGAAGGTTTATCAAATTTGTTAGATTTATTTACAGTTTTCTTAATATCACTATTCTCTTTTCTACCAACAATAATGTCGAAGGTTTCATTAGAAATAAAATTGTTACTTTCTGCTATCTTTTTATTTTGTTTTTTTGTTTTAGTAAAGCTAATTGGCTTATTTCTTGTAGTATTGATTGCTTGGTCAAATGATTTTGTGTTTTCTTTAGTCGATTCCACTAATGCAGATTCTCTATTTGTAGGTTCAGATAGTTTAGAGATTTGATTACTAGTACTAAACAGTTTAGGAATAAGATCATTTTGTTCAAGTATTTCAACTATGCTATTTGACACAAAATTATATACTTCCTTTTCATCCTTAAACTTAATTTCTGTTTTTGATGGATGAACATTTACATCTATTTCTGACGGATTAATACTAAGACTTAATATGCATATTGGAAACTTATTAGTAGGTAGTTTCTCTTTATAGGCAAACTCGACTGCCCTATAAAGTAAGGAGCTTTTAACAAACCTTCCGTTTACAAAGAAAATCTCGTAATTTCTATTTCCTCTATAGTTATTAGTCTGAGCAACAAATCCAATTAAATCCATTAGCATGTCACTATCGTTAACTACCATCAAGTCTTGAGTTAAAGTGGTGTTTAATACAGTCCCTATTGTGTTTTTCAATAAACCCTGTCCATCAGTAGTAAACATAATGTTGTTGTTGTTAATAAACTTAAAAGAAATACTGGAGTTTGATAGAGCTAACCTTGTTATTATTTCACTAATTTTTGTAGTTTCTGCTCTTGCAGTTTTCATGAATTTAAGTCTAACAGGTGTATTGAAAAACAAATCCTTAACAACTATAATAGTCCCTTCTGGAGAACCTATTTCTTTTCTGTATAATGTTTTACCCGCCGTAAGCTCTAGCGATATCCCATATTTTTGTTTAGAGGGTCTTGTTGTAATATGTACATTAGATACAGCAGCAATACTTGCTAGAGCCTCTCCTCTAAAGCCTAGTTGTGTAGACATACTTAAATCTTCAAGAGTTTCAATTTTTGAAGTTGCATGTCTTCTAAAAGCTAAATCTACTTCATTGTCAACAATGCCTAAGCCATTATCAGTTACACGTATGTACTTCCTGCCACCATCTTTTATTTCAACAGTTATTATGCTTGCCCCCGCATCAATTGCATTTTCTACAAGTTCCTTTACAACAGAAAAAGGTCCATCTACAACCTCACCTGCTGCAATTTTATTTATTGTTAGATCATTTAAAATTTTTATCATATACTATCATTCCTCTATATTTACAGTTTTGCTTTTTCTTTCAATTTAGCTAAAATATTCAATGCATCAAACGGAGTAGTATTATTAATATCAATTTGATTTAGTTCATTTATTATGTCCATTAAGCAAAACTCACTAAAACTTAACTGTTCATTTTCTTCTTTAACAATCTCTTCAACAAGTGCATTTTCATTATTTGTAACTTTACCATTATTTTTTTTTGCAATATCGTTTCTTTCAAGTCTTTTTAATATTTTACTTGCTTTTTTAATAACTCCTATAGGAAGTCCAGCAAGTTTTGCTACTTGAATACCATAACTTTTATCTGCACTGCCTTCTTCTATCTTTCTTAAAAATATAATATTATCTCCTTCTTCTTTCACAGAAATACGATAATTTTTAACGCCTTTGACTCTAGTTTCAAGCTCTGTAATCTCGTGATAGTGTGTTGAAAATAAAGTTCTTGAACTATTCTTCTCGCTAATATATTCAACTACTGCCCATGCAATACTAAGTCCGTCAAAAGTGCTTGTGCCTCTTCCTATTTCATCTAAAATTAATAAACTTTTATCTGTAGCACTATTTAATATGTTTGCCATCTCGCTCATCTCTACCATAAAAGTACTCTGTCCTTGTGATAAATCGTCACTTGCGCCTACTCTAGTGAATATTCTATCGGTTACACCAATACTGGCAGTAAGTGCAGGTACAAAAGAACCAATTTGCGCCATAAGTACAATTAATGAAACCTGCCTCATATATGTTGATTTCCCAGCCATGTTTGGTCCAGTTATTATGGAGATTTGAAATTCATCGTTGTTAACAACGGTATCGTTTGGCACAAAAAAGTCGTTATCTAACATTCTTTCAACAACAGGATGTCTTCCTGATTTAATTTTAATTTCTAATCCTTCTGTAATTATTGGCTTTGTATATCTGTTATCTAGTGCAATTTGAGCAAAAGAAGTAAGTACATCAATTTTAGATACTGCTTTTGCAGTGGATTGAAGTCGATCAATTGTTTTTGCTATATCACTTCTAATCTCTATAAATAGATTATATTCAAGGGTTAGTAATTTCTCCTTTGCAGAGAGTATTTTTGATTCCATCTCTTTCAGTTCTGGAGTAATATATCTTTCACAATTTGCTAAGGTTTGTTTTCTGATATAGTGTTCTGGTACATTTTTTAGATTTGATTTTGTAACTTCGAGAAAATATCCAAATATCCTATTGTAGCTTATCTTCAGATTTTTTATTGAACTACTATTTCTTTCTTTACTCTCAAGTGATGCAATCCATGCTTTTCCATCTTTTGAAATAGAATTTAATTCATCAACCTCATCTGAGAATCCATCTTTAATAATTCCGCCTTCTTTTAATCCCACAGAAGGCTCATCTATAATCGATTTTTCAATTAAGCTTGTAACATCTTTAAGAAGATCTAGTTCTTCGTTAATATCACTTAGCATGCCCGTTTTATTATTTAGCAGTTTCTTTATTTTAGGAATATATTGCAAAGATTTTTTAAGTGCAATTAAATCTCTTGGATTAGCAGATCCAAAAGAAATTCTAACAGCAAGCCGTTCAATGTCATAAATATTTTTAAAGATAGATACAAGTTCATTTTTAAAGTAAACATCATTAAACACTTCACTTACTGCATCCAATCGTGACTCAATTTGCTTTGGAACAATTAGAGGAGATTCAATCCATTTTCTAAGCAGCCTTCCACCCATTGATGTTTTTGTTTTATCTAGTACTGATAGTAGTGAACCAGTTTTGCTTTTTCCTCTTATTGTTTCTGTTAGTTCTAAGTTTACTCTAGTACTTAAATCAAGTATCATAGTATCGCTTAGAGAATATACATTGATAGTACTTATATGTTCTAAATGGCGTTTTTGTGTACTCTTTAGGTAATCAATTATTGCACCTGTGGCATTTGTGCTAAGTTGTTGTTTAACTAAGCCAAGACCGTCTATAGACATAACATTAAAATGCTCTTTTATTCTATTGATAGCGTTCGTTGATTCAAAAGTCCAAGAATAATGTTGATTAACAGAAAAATTATATAGACTTTTTAACTTATTTAAAACACTTTCATACACGTCAATATCTACATCCGGAATAATTATTTCACGTGGCATAATCTTCGCAATTTCATCAATTAAATTTTGTTTAACATCATCTCCTGTAATTTCAGTTGTAAAAAACTCTCCAGTAGAAATGTCTACATATGAAATACCACATTTCTCTTCTAAATAGATAGACATTAAGTAATTATTCTTTTTTTCGTCCAATAGATTTGTGTTAACTACTGTCCCTGGTGTAATTATCCTAACTACATCTCTTTTTACGATACCAACCGTTTGCGACGCATCTTCTATCTGGTCGCACATTGCCACCTTGTAGCCCTTTTTAATAAGCCTATCTATGTACTTATCAACAGAGTGATGCGGAACACCACACATTGGTGCTTTTTCTAAGAGACCACAATCTCTCGCAGTTAACGCTATTTCAAGCTCGCGAGAAGCAAGTTTAGCATCGTCAAAAAACAACTCATAAAAGTCGCCTAATCGAAAGAATAAGAAAGTGTCTGGATATTGATTTTTAATATCCACATATTGCTGCATCATCGGGGTTAGTTTTTTCAATTTATCTCTTCCTATGCTATAGTTTTAAAGTAATTATACATTATTTAAGAGAAATTATAAAGATGATTATAGTAAAAAATCAAATCCTACGATTTATAGGATTTGATTTTAATGACTAGCAAAATTCATGATACTGGTTAAATATCAAAAATATTTATCATTTTTTTCTATTTCTATGCTTCAATATTAGCCGTGTCTAAATCCTCATAATTTACATTTGGAAGTCTTTCTCCCCATATTTTACTAAATATCATTAGTAAACCAAGCATAAGTACAACTGTAAATATTATAGTTAAAGGACTTCCAGTGAATCCTGCTACAATGAAACCTACAAATGATGCTAATCCAGCAGTCATTGCGTAAGGTATTTGAGTCTTTACATGGTCAATATGATCACTGGCTGCTCCCATCGAAGCTAAAATAGTGGTATCAGAAATAGGCGAGCAATGATCTCCGAATAATCCACCACTTAAAACAGCACCTATAGCTGCATAAATTGATATGTCAAATGCATGTGCCATTGGAATTGCAATAGGCATTAATATTGCGAAGGTTCCCCAAGATGTTCCAGTAGCAAAAGCGATTACACAACCTATTACAAATATTAATGCTGGAACAAGTGAAGGAAGAATAAAGTCCTTTGCTAAGTCTACTATAAATACTGATGTTCCTAATGACTTGCAAATTGAACCAATTGACCAAGCAAGCACAAGAACAATTAAAATATACATCATTCGTTGCATTCCAGATATTATTGTATCTACCGCTTCTTTAAAATTCATAACCTTGTTTCTTATGACTAGGAACATGCAAGTAGCTGTACTTAGTACATATGCCGTTAAAATCGAAATTCTCATGTTAGGTCCAGGCATACGCCCTGGGAAACCGAAACTAATAAACATAGCAAACATTGTTACGAATAACACTATAAGTGGAATCACAATGCTAGAAGCTTTAGGTTCTACTCCTTCAGGAATTTCTATTTTTGTATCAGGTCTAAGCGGAGTCGCACCGTCAGCAAGCATTTTATTCTCATAATATGCTCTATGTTCAGCTTTTGCCATAGGTCCAAACTCAGTTCTAATTATTGCAACTATCGGAACTAGTAACAGCGCTGATATAGCATACAATTGAAAAGGAACGGCGCGTAAAAAAGCTGTTAACTCGGAACCTGCTATACCTAAATGTTCGTACTCCTTCTGTATAAGGCTCATAATAAAGATTCCCCAGCCAATAAAAGGAATCAATATGCAAATTGGAGATGATGTAGAATCAAGAATATACGAAACTTTTTCCCTTGAAATCCTTAGCTTATCAGTAATAGGCTTAAAAGTTGGTCCTAAGATTAAACTGTTGCCTGAATCTGTAAAAAATATTCCTAAACCACATAACCAAAGAAGTAGTTGTGCTTTCATTCTGCTATTAACAACTTTGGTAGCTGCTTTTGCGAAAGCAAATGCTCCACCTGATTTCTCAATAAGCGCTACAAATCCACCTATTAATGCCATCATTAGTAGCATTTGAGAATTAAATGAACTTTTCAATTCTTCAAAAATAACTCCTTCGAAAAAAACAATTGTTGTTGCGTACGGATTCCCACCAGCTAGTATAAAAGCTCCTGCTAAAACAGCTATAAAAAGGGCCAAGATAACATTCTTATATACAAATGCTATAACAACAGCCAGGAGCGGTGGAATAATAGATAAAATACCATAATCGTCCATAATTTCCTCCTTTATTTTTTTACCAGTATCACTAAACTTTTCAAGCTTAAATAAAAATTAATATTCTATGTCTAGCCTTTGTGTTCTTAACAGAGAATTATTACACGTCGTACGTAACTGCATCAGGTACATTGTCTAAATTTTTTACATCACTTAATTCCAGTACTTCTTCTGGGGTCTTCCAATCCCTATTTTGAATAAGGGCAGTTTCCTTATGAGTCAAAACACCTTTGTATGTTGTTAAACTGCGCCTTAAATACCCATTTTTTTTACAAGCTTCAACTATACCATGATTTGCAATAGAAAGAATATGTGGTAATACAGAGGCTGCATATGCAGTTGAAATTGTCTTAGGGACTATACCTGGAATATTATCAACACCATAATGAATAACCCCCTCTTCTATATATGTGGGATTATCATGAGTTGTTGGGCGATACGTTTCGATAGCGCCACCAATATCGGCACTGATATCAACAATAACAGAACCGTTTTGCATTGATTTTAGCATTTTTCTTGTAATTAAATGGTCTTTTCTGTGTTTAGGCCACTTCACACAATTTACTACTAGGTCAATTGAAGGTATAAGGTTCTTGATTGTATGTTCGTTTGATAAAACTGTGCGTACATTTTTAGGGTAAATCTCGTGACATTGTCGTAATAAATCTATATCTACATCCATAAGTATTAAATTAGCGCCCAAAGATGAAAGTATTTCTGTTGCGCCTTTACCTACAATCCCCGCACCGATTACTAAAGCATTGATGCTTGGTGAACCTGTAGCTCCACAGACTAATTTCCCGCAGCCACCATTTATGGTTAACAAGTTAAACACACCCATTAGAGCACCGAGTTTTCCAGCAACTTCTGAATTGGGAGAGCCGTTAATATGCGTATCTTCGGCAGTAAAAGCAATTACCTTCTTATCTAGCAGTGCATCAACTTGTTTAGGGTCTCCTGCAGGATGTATACAAGAGAACAGTATTTGTCCCTCTTTAAATAAATTATATTCTCTTGTTTCAAATTCTTTTACTTTAACAATAAAATCGCATTCATCATAAATCTCCTGCATTGTTTCTCGTATTTCTGCACCTACCTCAATATAGTCTTCATCTTTAAATCCAGAATCGACACCTGCATTGCTACCTAACAGAACTTTGTGACCGCGCGCTGTTAGCTGAGCTACTTCAATAGGAGTTAATATTACTCTAGATTCTTTCTTCTTTATTTCTTTGTAAAATCCAACAATCATTTTTGGTTTTCTCCTTTCGGTAATTTATTACGAGCACAACTCTACCCTGCCCACCGAGTTTGATGCGTTTGTCGCTAAATTAGCAAGGACTTCATTTGCGATGAAAAAGCGAATTTCTGTTGCCAAATAACTGTTTTACTTATACAATCTTTAGTCGCAACTTTCATGCCAGTAAAGTATCAAAAACTACTTGAATAACTCCTATTTTTATCATATTTCGTAAAAATAATAAGGGATATATTTAAATAATCATTCTTTTTTTAATAAATTTTACCGATAAAAAGCAAAAAAACTGATTAAAAACTAAATGAGCAGTTAATATGTTATGATTTGATATTTATTTGTTTGTTTTTGGGCGTTTATTGTTTAGTATCTCATAGCTATCAATTTTTCGTTTTAATGTTTGTCTTGGGATTTCCAATTTTCTTGCAGCCTTCGACACGTTACCTTCAGATTTTATAAGTGCATTCTCAATAATCTCTTTCTCAATAACAGAAATTCTGCTTTTTAATGGCTGTATACAATTAGCATCAGACACAGTAGTGACGTAATTGTTTTCCGTAAACATTTTTTTAATATGGGTCATATTAATGGTGTCGTCTGACTCATCAACAATGTTCATTGCATATTCTACAACATGTTCTAGTTCTCTTACATTACCTATCCAATTATTTTCATGCAGATATGCAAATGCTTCATTAGATATGTTAGTAATATTTTTCATCAATATATTATTATATTTATTGATGAAAAAATTTAATAGTAATTTAATGTCCTCTTTCCTATTCCTAAGCGGTGGTATCTCTATTGTTAAAACTGAAAGCCTATAATACATGTCTAATCTAAGTTTATTTTCCTGCACACATTTTTGGGGGTGAATATTTGTTGCCGAGATAATTCTTACATTTATTTTTCGTTCTTTAACATCACCAAGTCTTCGAACGTAACCATCTTGCAAGACACGTAATAACTTTGATTGCAAATTAATCGGCATACAAGCAATTTCGTCTAGAAAAATACTCCCGCCTTCAGCTAATTCAAAAAGTCCTGGGCAATCATAAGCACCCGTAAAGCTTCCTTTAGTTGTTCCAAAGAGTAAACTTTCAAGTAAATTTTCTGGTATTGCTGCGCAATTTTGTGAAATGAAAGGGTGTTTTGCCCTCTTACTTGCATTATGAATTGCGTGAGCAAATAATTCTTTACCAGTTCCGGTTTCCCCATATATTAATACAGGAGATATACTATCGGCTATTTTTTCTATAAAAATTTTTATTTGTTTCATCTCGTGATTATTAGTAATGATATCAGTTGAAAAATAGCGCGCTTTATCTGGACGCATATGTTCTGTTATCATTTTTCTATCATTAAACATATCAGTATTCATTTTGACCACGCTATTACTATATGTGTACTCATTTATATTTTTCGAAATTTCTATTGCACCAATAACAACATTGTTATTCATAATTGGGATAGACATATTCATTGTTTTTATTTCAGAACCTCTAAAGTCAACTACGTTTTGCTTCTCTTTAAAAATAGGTAATTTTAAATTCATAGCTCTAATTAATGTGCTTGATTTAGAATCTAGATTAGTAAATACATCAAACAAATTTTTGCCGATTATTTCTTCTGTGTTTTCAATTTCAGGATTAAATTTCGGATAAAATTTCACTGAGAATAGAATGGTACCGTCTGTATCTACAACCGTAATTCCATCAATGTATTGCATTTTATTCATTAAGTTGATCTTATTATTTTTCATATTGACTAGCTCCTATATTGCGTCATAATACCACTTAAAGAAAAGGTTTTAACTTCTGTGATTTTCACACTCACCAGTTTTCCAATTAAAGAAATATCCCCATCAAAATTAACTAGTTTATGCTGCCTAGTTCTTCCCATTAGCTTATTTGGATTGTTTTTACTTTTTCCCTCTACTAAAACTTCAACTACTTTATTCAAGTAGGTGCTATTAATTTCACCACTAATAGAATTTACAAGCTCAACTAGTCTATTAAATCTCTCGTGTTTAATTCTATTATCTATTTGATTATTCATCGTAGCTGCTGGAGTTCCTGAACGTATTGAGTATAAGAATGTAAATGCTGAATCAAATCGTGCTTTCCTTATTACCTCTAGTGTATCAGCAAAATCTTCTTCGCTTTCTTCTGGGAATCCTACAATTACGTCAGTTGTTAAAGTAATATTTGGTACTCTTTTCTTAATTTTATCAACTAGCTCTAAATATTTTTCTTTCGTATATTTTCTATTCATTTCGTCAAGTACTTTATTGCTACCTGCTTGAAAAGGTAAATGTACATGCTCACATACTTTTTTACATTCAGCAATAGCATTGATAAGGTCGTCTGATAAATCCTTGGGGTGAGAGGTCATAAATCTAATTCGCTCAAGCCCTTCAATTTTATTGAGCTCTCTTAATAAATAGGCAAAACTAACCTCTTCTTTTAGTGTTTTGCCGTAAGAATTAACATTTTGACCAAGTAAAGTTATTTCTTTTGTTCCGTTTTGGGCAAGCAAAACAACTTCATTAATGATATCTTGTATTTCTCTACTACGCTCTCTCCCTCTTACATAGGGTACAATACAATATGTGCAAAAATTATTACAGCCATACATTATATTAACTAATGACTTAATTTCGTATTTTCGACTAACAGGTATGTCTTCAGTAATACCTTCTTCTTCCTTCCAAACGTCAACCAAAGGAGTTTCAGATTGCATAGTATTTATAAGAAGCTCCGGTAGCTTATGAATATTATGTGTGCCAAATACTAAATCTACATGCTTATACTTCTTCTTTATTGTTTCTACAATTTGTGGCTGTTGCATCATACAACCGCAAATAGCAAGGATTAAATCATCACGCTCAGCTTTTAATTTTTTTAATGCTCCTATATTGCCATATACTTTTAGTTCTGCATTTTCTCTCACACAACAAGTATTATATATTATTAGATTGGATTCTTCTTTATTTTGTGTTTCTTCATAGCCCATTTCGTGTAACATTCCAGCTATTTTTTCGGAGTCGTGTTCATTCATTTGACAACCGTATGTTACAGTGAGATGTTTCTTTCTAACTCCTGTATTTTCGAAGTGTTCGTCGTTGATTTTTTTTAGCATTTTTATATAAATAGTCTGGTTTTGCATCTCTAAATTATTAACCTTAATTTCCTTCCTTTTACTCATTGTTGAACCTCCTGTTCTCTACTGCATTCATTATACATCAATACAGCTTAGAAAAAAAGAAAATGATGTACGAAGTGGTATAATTAATGTATATCCTAAATTCCCTTAAAATTTATACCATACAAAGAGTTAGACTAAATAGAATTTATATAACTCGTTATTTCATCTTCAACTATATTAAATTCATTGAGTATCTTTTTTTGTTTCGACGTTAGCGGGGCCATAAGATGCTGTCCGTTATTTACCTTTACTATTTTAATTCTTTTTAACTCCCTAAATACTTTCTCTACACTACTATTATTTTTGATGAAACAATCTTTTAATTTATATTCCATATATGATTTTATGATTAAACTAATAAAACCTACAAATAATTTTCCTTCAGTTGTACTATCTTTATGTGTCCTAAGCCTTTTGAAATCTAGATAATTCTTTAAATTATCAAAATTTTTTTCTACAACAGTCTAGATTTTATGATTCGCCTGAATAGTTACCATTTTTTACCTATTAAATCTGTTTAATTCTATTGCCTTTTCATCATTAATATCTCCAGTATACTTAATGTCTATATTTTTTAGTCTTGCATTGAGGCTAATAAATTTAATAAATTCAAAGGAGTATCTATCCATATGTTCAATATTTTTTATAAAAATATTTAAATTTTCTTCAAAAGTTATAATTTTTAACAGTTGTTTTACAGCCTGATAAATTCTAATTTTTTCTAAGTCATTAGAATACATTATATATTTCTCGCTTTTGTCGTACTCAACTAGTGGATTTACTCTATTTAATTCTCTTAACATTTCGTTATCGAAAGTATTAAATGTATTCTTATCATATTCTTCTATAATAATATCGATTAACGCAGCTAAAAAATAATAGTTTAAGTTAGTAAAGCTGCTACATTCTACAAGAATAGTCTTAGTGTTTATTTTTCTATTGCATTCTAATGCCCTATTGAATTCTTCTTCACTCACATATTCTATATTGTAATCTAAATCTTTATCCCTTCTTACTTTACTTGCTCCTCTTGTTTTATTAACTTCTTCATCTACCGTTTTAATTTTAAAGAGCAAGCTTTTTGTACTAGCCTTTGGTGCTAGGTTAAGCTCTTGTCTTAATATTAATGTGCATCTATTATATTGATTTAAAGCGGCTGCTCTATCTCCTTGATTGATGTAAATATTGATTAATTCTACATATAATTCTTCATCGAACGAATTAATCCTTATCATTTCTTCTAATATAGAAATCTGTTTCATATAGTTATTCTCTTTCTCATAATATTCCTTCATCTTATTAAGCACGTCAAAATATTTTTTTTGTCTTTTTTCTCTTTCATAGAAAACCCAATCGTTAAACTTAAAGCAGCTTTTCAAATAGAAACCCTCTAAGAAATCACCTTTATATAATCTTTTCAATGTTATCAAATCTTCTATTTTCAATTCATTATTTGAATTATGTGTTTTTTCAAACTCATCGATATCCGAATATAATTCGATATCTTCAGAAAATTTTATCTGGTTTTTGTCACATTTTAATAAAGCGCTATCTATTTTATCTTTTTCTACTCTGATTAGCTTATTAATTGCCCATAGATTATATCTTAAATTATACTTAGCCGCTTCATCCTTACTAGTTTCCCAAAACATATAAGCAACTTTCTCCCTATTAATACCTGCTTTACCTTCAACAAGAAGATAGCTTAGTAATCCAATTGATTTCCTACTAAGCTTTTCAGCAATGTCTTCTCCATTATATTGCATTTTAGGGTTACCTAATATATTTATTTTTAATCTATTCAAAGTAACACCCCTAAACTAAGCTTCAGATTCTAAGCAAAATATTTTATTTCCTTCCTTATATGTTTCTAAAACCTTTATATCAATAATCTCTTTTTTATCTACTTCAAGTGGATTTTTATCTAAAACTACAAAATCACCATATTTTCCAACTTCTAAGCTCCCCTTTATTTCGTCCTCAAAACAGGCATATGCACCATTTATCGTAAATATTTTCAATGCATCTATTACAGAAATGGAATGCTCTTTTTTAGGATGATTTACTGCGCTATGAATACCTAATATTGGATTCATTTCGGTGACATCACTATCTGAGCCTCCACACAGAACTAAGCCATTCTCTATTTGCTTTTTAAAATCATTTGTTTTATTTGCAAGTTTTTCGCCTAATCTTTTAACATACATTCCTCCAGGCATACCCCAATTGTATTCATAGGCCGGCTGTACAGAAATTATAAGGCTCATTTCTTTTGCTCTTTTTATTTGTTCATCTGTAGCAAGTTCAAAATGTTCAATTCTATGCCTATGATCACTCCTTGGCTTTTTTCTTAAAGCTAACTCAAAGGAGTTTAATACTTGTTCAATCGCTCTATCTCCAATTGCATGAAGGGCAATTTGCAGTCCCATTTCGTGAGCTTCAATAACAAAATAATCTAGTTCTTCTTGACTAAAATATAGCTTGCCATTATTATTCTTTGCATCTTTGTAGTTTTCTGATATAGCAGCTGTTCTAGAGCCAAAAGATCCGTCAATAAAAATGTCTCCACCTATTTGCTTTAATCCATAATCTGCAATAATATCAAAGGAAAAGGATTGATAGTATATTTCAATATCTATAGGAAAAGATGTTTTATTTTCCAATAGAAACAATACATCATTTTCATGAAATGTATATCCGCCCTCCACCGCATTGATTGATGTAATCCCTTTGGATACTGCATATTCTACTGCTTTTTTAACGCCCTTCATCCTAATCTTATTAGAAATAATATTTAGCATTTTATTTCTAATAAGCGCACTTGCCTTGCCTGTAAAGTATCCCAACGGTAGATTCCGTTCATCTCTCGCAATACCATCTATGTTTAAAGGTAAATTGATAATATTTAATGCCAAAGAATTTAAAGCACTCGTGTGAAATTCTATACTATTTATCCATATAGGATTACTAGGAGCGGCTAAATCTAATTCGTGCCTCGTGGGGAATCTTTTTTCTTCAATATTAATTACATCGAAGTGTATCCCTCTAATGAGTTCATTTTTATTTAAGGTTGTAACCTTGCTTTCAATAAGTTCTAGGGCATCCTTAATCGAAGTAGTGTTTCCGAAATCTAGACCGTCAAAGTTTAACCCTGTTTGGACTAAATGTACATGGCAATCATAAAATCCAGGAACTATAGTTTTGCCATTCATGTTTACTTTATCTATATAATTAGTTAAATACTTTTTATATCCTTCATTTGTGCCTATGTCTATAATCTCTCCGTCCTTTATTGCCATCCACTGATACAAAGAATTTTTTTTATCCATACTTAGTATTTCAGCATCATATATTAGCAAATTGGCTTCTCCCATTTTTTCACCACCTATCTATATTCTTATTCATATTTTACATTAATCTGCACTTTTTCTCAAGTTTGTTATACCCTCTTCCCATATTGTTTTGGAAAGAGGGTATATACTTAATCAAGTAGCTCTGACAAATAATTATAAATCACTTTTGCTGTATCCACTACATCTTCTACATTTACCCATTCATCAGCGCCATGAAAGTTCTGACCACTAGGACCAAATATAATTGTTGGCACATCTAACCTTGATGCTAACTGGTTAAAGTCTCCTATGCTGCTAAAGTAAGAGATGTTCGCTTTCTTGCCTAATGTCCCTTCTATTGTTTCTAAGAATAACTTTGTATAATAATCTTCTTCATCCACAGTATATGGCATAAAACCATCCCAAGCCTTTGTTGGCGCTTCTCTAAATCTAATTTCATAGTCGCATTGAATACCTGCTTTTAGAGCCGCTTCTTTAACTTCTTTTATTATGGTGTCTTTGTCCTCTAAATTTACTATATGTCTGTATATACTTATTGTTGTTTTATCGGCAACGGAGCAAGCCTGCCCACCCCCTATTATTCCAATGATGCAAATCGAACCTTTCCCCAGCTTTTCATCTTCTATCAGCTGAGTCTTTTCTAGTTCTATTATTAATTTCGAAGCATCTTTTATTGCACTGAGACCTAATTCAGGGGTTGCAGCATGGGCCGAGTTTCCAACAAGGTTAATGTCATACTGATAACCACCTCTAGCTCCAAGACACACGCAAGGAAAATCCATCCCTGTAAACCCAGAACTTGGCTCTGGCACAATCGCTACATCTACATTTTCGGCAATTTTATCTTCTATTATATAATGTGTTCCAAGACCATAAGGTCCTTCTTCATCTGATACAAAAGTATATAGTATGCTTCCATTAAAATCTTGTTTTACTTCTTTAAAAGCTTCTAAAGCTAACAGTATTGCACACACACCTGACTTCATATCTAGAGATCCTAAGCCATACAGTTTATTCTCTTCCGATTTCGGCTCTAAGGGATTTCTAATCCATCCTTCACATATATTTACTGTATCTACGTGTCCATTTAATAGAATTGTAGGACCATCTTTACCTTTGCTGATTTTTCCTATTATATTTGCTCCCTTGAATTTAGTAATTTTCTCTTCTTCATAATAGTGGTACTCAGCGGGTAAATCTCTTGATTTTAACCATTTGTGAATATAATCCAAAACAGGTAATTCATGAAAATATGGGCTATGGATACTTACTAAATCTTTTAAAAGACTAATCGTGTTTTTTTTATTAATTATTTTGTCTATTTCATTCATATATTATCTCCACCTAGCTAGCCTCATTATAAGCTTTAACAGATTTAATATCTCCTTCTTTAAACATAAATTTATTTGTAAATCCGTATATTATAGAAATTATTGGAACTAAATACGCTAGGAACACATATGGTAAATATTCAATTGTAGCTACTCCTAGTGCTCCTGCAAAGAATACCCCACACAATCCCCATGGAACTAATGGTGATGTTACAGTTGCTGAATCTTCACAAACTCTAGAGCAAATCTGTGGTAATAATTTCTTTTCCTTGTAGGCTGGTATAAACGTCCTACCTGGTATAATAATTGCCATATATTGACTTGCTGAAAACAAGTTAACAGCAATAGCTGACAATACATGAGTTGTAACAAGTCCACCCGTAGTTTTTACTAATTGAGATATTTTTTCTAATAAAACATCTAACATCTTAGTTTTTTCAAGTAGTCCTCCAAAACTCAATGCAACAAACCCTAGAGATATTGTCCACATCATTTTTTGTAATCCACCTCTTGATAATAGAGCATCAATTTCTGATATACCTGTTTCTGAAATGTACCCATAATTCATAAAGTTCATCATTTCACCTAAACCGTACCCTTGGAAGATCATAGCAATCGCTGCTGCTACTAAAGAGCCTATTATCATTACAGCCAACCCGCCTACCCTCTTTACAGCTAAAACCACAACTATAATTGGCGGAACAAAAGCCGCTATTCCTATATAGTAATTAGCTCTCAACCCATCAAGAATAGTATTAATTTGTGATTGATCAATAGCTGAACTCGCAAAACGCATTCCTAAAACTAAGTATATTATCAAAGAAATGATTATTGCTGGAACTGTAGTATACATCATACTCCTAATATGATCGAACAAATCAGCTTCTGCCACGCCGGCCGCAAGATTTGTACTATCTGACAATGGCGACATTTTATCTCCAAACATGGCCCCAGATATTACAGCCCCCGCTGTCATTGCTGCTGGTATTCCTAGTCCTGCTCCTATCCCCATAAAAGCAACCCCGAAAGTAGCACCCGTTGTCCATGAACTTCCAGTGGCAAGAGAAGCTACTACACATATAAGACACACTGTGAACAAAAATATAGACGGAGATAGTATTTTAAGTCCATAATAAATTAGCGCTGGTATTGTTCCTGATGGAATCCAAGTAGCAATTAGAACCCCTACCATCATTAATATTAACATAGGCAACATTGCAATTTTACACCCATATAAAATCCCCTCTTGAACATCATCCCATGTAAAACCACTTTTAAGTGCAACAATTGCTGCTACAACTATTGCAAAAATTAAAGTAATATGTGTAACCCAATCTTGTTTTAAAATAAATATTTGTGCGTACATTGCACCAATTAAAAATAAAAAAACAATCATTACTCCTAGAAAACTAGGTCTTTTTGTGTCTGAATTAGACATGTAAATCCCTCCTTTTTTTTAATACTAACAATTCAATGTTATAACGCACGTTTTAAATAATGTTTTATAAATGATTTATACTGATTTTTCAGATTATTCAACATAAACTTTAAACCTTATTTTAAACAGATTTACTATGTATATGGTAAGATAAAAGCGCAACAAAATAAAGAAAATGAAACATGAAGTGGTATAATTAATGTATATAATATGTTATTATATACGTGTAAAGTGAAATATGTCAACTGCCAACTACCTTGAAAGGTAGTGGCTTGCTAGGCAAGTTGGTTGATTAGCCTAAGTCTTAACTGACTACGTTACTTAAGAATGTTATAGTTACC
>JAJOKP010000140.1 GCA_021129775.1 Clostridiales bacterium | reverse complement strand
TAAATTAACACGTGAACAGCAAATTGATGTAGTTAATAGAACTTTTCATAATGCTGTTTAGTGATTAGGTAGAAGAATATTATGTCTGTAAAAGGAAGAGTTCATTCAGTCGAAACTTTTGGCAATTTAGATGGTCCTGGAATTAGATATGTGATTTTCCTTCAAGGCTGTCCGCTTAAGTGCAAATACTGCCATAATCGTGATACCTGGAGTGTATGCGGTGGCACTGAAATGAGCACGGATGAACTAATAGCTGATATAGAAAAATACAAGAATTTTTTCGCTTCATCAGGTGGAGGAGTAACTATAAGTGGTGGAGAGCCCTTTTTACAGGCTGAATTTTTGAAAGATATCCTAAGAAAATTGAAAAATGCAGGTATTCATACCTGCATTGACACTTCTGGGTATGTCAACGTGTCAACAATAGATGACATTATACACTATGTTGATTTGTTTTTGTTGGATATAAAGCACATAGACAATGATAAACATATTGAAATTGCAGGAGTTGCAAACTTAAAAACACTTGAATTTGCAAGATACTTATCCGCACGAAACATACCTGTATGGATACGACATGTTGTAGTGCCAACAATTACTGATGACGAAAATGACATTATGGATCTTGCGAGATTTATTACAACACTAAAAAATGTAGAGCGAGTTGATATTTTGCCATATCACTCAACTGGAAAAATTAAATGGGAGCAGCTAGGCTTTGAGTATCCATTTGATCATATAAGAGATGCAGAAAAAAATGACGTTTTAAATGTAAAGAGGATTATGAGCGAAACTGGCGTTAAAATAGATACTTAACAAAAAAGTGGGACGACAAATTCCTTGTCCCCAAAAAAAGTTTAGTTTTTGTGAAAATTCAGAAGTAATACAAGAGAAACTCCAATCAAAGTATGATAAAATTAATATAATAGCTTCCAATAGCTACTAATATGTTTTTTGGGATGACTTAATGAATCATAAAAACAGGTATTTAGTTATGTCATATGGATTTTTTCTAACATGGCTTTTAACTTTTTTATATGATGGTCCGATTCTTAATTATGCTTTTTGCAGTTTAGCTATAAACATGAACTATTTAGTTGCTATGTATATAGGGGTGCCTTCTATAGCTTGCTTTTTCTTTGTATTAATTTTTAAAGAAAAATGGAATGCATACTTACTTATGAAATATGGGCTAATCACATGTTTTGTCGGCACTGTTATTTTAATGTTTTTTAACATACACATGATTGTGACATTCACGTATTTAATATCTGGAATACTTGGTACAGCTAGCATAGTATATATTTCTGGTTGGGGAAAGTTGTTTGTTAAGCACATGAAGTTGATAGATATGTTTAAAATCATGGGTCTAACTATATGTTTTGGAAAAGCAATTTTTTCACTTAATCAGATACTAAGCAAATTTAATCTTGATTTTTTAGCTGCGATTATTGCTTTTTTAGCGTTAGGACTCTCATACTACACGATGATTAAACTAAAAAAATATGAGTATGAATGTAGCGAAGGTACTAAAATTCTTGCTTTTAATAGTGATGTTCTAATTGCATTATGTTTTGCTATCTTTTTTGTGAATATTGGTAGAGGATTAATACTGTCATTTGTAACTGCAAATTTAGACACTGTAGTTTCAGCATTTTTCATTGATTTGATACTATATGTTGTGGTATTTGTGATTCTTCTAAAAACTAATAACAAGTATCAAGGACAAATAGTCATGACGAGTGCTCTTGTAATGCTTGGTATTGGCTTTATTATACTTATACTTTTAGATAGAAACAATATATTACCATATACTGTAACTACACTTGCATATCTTATACTAAATATTCATATATGGGCTATGGTTGGTATAGCGGGTTACATGTTTGATATGCCTTACACGGTATTTTTTGCTGCTATGGGAAGCAATCTTTTTGCAGTTTTTTTGGGTAAGGTACTATTTACAACTATTGAAGATGAAAGCATATCTATACTTATAAGCTCCATATGCATTCTAATAGCTTTTTTATTCTGTCAAATTTTTTATAAAAAGTTTGAAGAAATGATTATAGCTTTTGATAAAAAAAATGCGAACCTGTTTTTTATTGACTTTGCTAGTTTAACAGAAAAGGAATTAGAAATTGCACTACTTATGTGTGGAAATCTAAGAAATAAAGAGATAGCAGAAAGTGTATTTATAAGCGAAAACACATTAAAAACTCATGCTAAGAGGATCTATTCTAAGCTAGGAGTAAAGAACAAGAAAGAACTTATTGAAAAAAATGAAAGAAACAAACTTTCTAAAAACATGTAATTACTAGTGTTTCTAGCATCACCCATATATAGCCCCATGCAAAATCACCCCTAAGGGGTGATTTTTTTATGGTTTTAGTTATTGTATTATGTATTAAAAATGAAAAGAGGAGATACTATGCTCTATATTTCAGTTGGGATACTATAGGTAGTTATAGTGCTTGGGGTTATATATATTGTAAAATTTTATATAAAAGCAAATTCGAAAGAATAAGGGGACAAATAAAGAAGTAGTATTTGTAAGAGCTAAGTTTTATGCAAGAAGAGGAAGGTTAAAAAATATTAAATCAGAATTTTAACTTGCACGACAATTAAAGATAAGTAACTGGAGGTTTTAAGCATGAAAAAAATTATTATATTTATAATTGTAGCAATTCTATTTATAAATAGCTCAATGGTATACGGAGCGGACAGTATTGAGGGTAAGTATAAAGGTACTTACAAAATAACGAATTTATATATAAATAACATTAACGATGCTCTAAAAGAACTGAAACTGGGGATAAGTTATTCTGAGGATGAAGAAGATTACCAAAATACGAAGATAACTATACAATTAAACAATGATAATACAGGATCTTTTACGGAATACGGGAGAAGTATGAAAACAAAAAGTATTACAAGAAATGGAGATCGTATTTTAATTGAGTTTGATGAGGGTTATCTTGGACATGCTGATGAAATAGCAATTTCGTATAAACTAGACGCTACTATTGATGGGGATGTAATTAGTGGAATTTTTTATGGCACAATTGTACTAACTGGCAAACTCGAAAGTGAAGGAACGTTTAGTGTTGAAAAAGCGGAAGGCTTTAGTCTGTTTAATAGGACCAATGAAGCAAAGGATGAAAACAAAGAAAAATACAAACCTGTCACAGACCTGTTGTTTGATACAGAATCAAAAGAAATTAGCGTTGGGCATGAAGAAAAATTAAAAGCAACCATTTTTCCTAAAGAAGCTACTAACAAAGAAGTAATTTATAGGACTTCTGACTCTAAGATTATTATAGTGAATAGTAAAGGAATTATTACGGCGAAAGCAACAGGTTATGCGAAAATTACTGTAATTTCAGATGACAATCAGAAGATAAATAACGTTATGCATATTACAGTGCATCCTAATGTGGAGAATGTAAAAGAGGGAGATTTAGAAAAGATACGAGAAGGAATGACGATATTTCATGAAGATAAAGACGAAACGAAAGAATCTGACGTGGGGTATTTTACAGAATTCAATATAGATGAATTAGAGCTAGACGACATAGCTAGAGGAAAAGATACTATAGAAAAATTGAAGGGAATTGCAGAAAACAAGCCAGAAATATCTGTTGAGCACAAAGCAGAACGAAGAGAAGATACGCAAGAAGAGAGAGATAATCAAAAGCTAAACATTGTAATCGCGAAACAACCGAGCAACGAAGAAATAAGTACGGATAGCTACAAAAATAATGAAGATTTTATGAGTAAAGAAAAAGAAAAATTAAAAATTATTAGGCTAGAGAAGGGCAGAGAAGCTATTAGTAAAATAGTAGGGGAAATTATTGACGTTGGATCCAAAATCGCATCTAAAAAAGTTCCACTAATAGAAATCATCTCTTCATATGTAAAAGAAGACATTAAAGAAAGAATTAAAGATTTAGATGGGTATAGGAAAAAAAGTGATGATGTGATAAAGGAGCAGCTTCAAAAACATTTGAGTGTCAATAGTGATGGTTTCGTGCTAAAATATGTAAAAGAAAGGGCAGGGAAAAACATGTTAACTAAACTACTTGTTTATCCTATTAATAAAATATTTGGAGCAAAACAAGCGCAATTTAAAGAAGCTGCTTTTATTGAATACAAATCGCTAAGAGATAGAATAAGAAAAAATATTGAAAGTGGAATGAGTAAAGAAAAGGCAATAAGTAGTATTAGAAATGATTTTGTTAATAATGATGGACTTGAAACAACGTATGATGCTATAGAAAATTCGAAACCAGGTTGGAGCAGATTTATGGCTATGCGACAGGGTGGCAAACAAAGCCAAGTTGTAACAGGAACTAAACCCGAATATAAGTCAAACGGAAAACGATTTAAAAAATATGAGGAGCTTTTTCAGAAGAATCTTGAATTTGTGGAGGAGGGGATATGAAGAAGATCAGACGTTTTTTATCACTGAGTATTTTTTGCATCATGTTTCTTACTACAATTAGTTTTGCCGAGAAAATTAATACCGCTGAAGTCGACGTATTCTTTGAAATACAAACTGTAGGTTATGAAAGTGCATATGTAGATGCGACAGAGGATGATATCACAATAAAAATAAATATAGATAGTAGCGATTTTATATCAGATTTAGATCAAATATTTATCATTGCTTACAACAAGATTGATGTAAATGAGTATAACATTGAAATCTTCCTTGAAGATAACAAAATATTTACTATAACTGCGCCGAGAGAGGTTATTAATAGATATATAAGTGGTCAAATTAACGAAGAACTTTTTTTGGATACGCTAACATATCAAGATGAGAGAAGCAGAGAAGAAAAATTGAAAATGGACTTAGAAGTATTAGACATGATAGTATATGGAGTAAAACTAAACCAAAACAGGTGCGAAGTCCTGCTATATTATACTGGTCATGATGTAGCTGAACTTATTGAAGACATACCGAATATGCACTTGCTTGTCATTGAGCATGCACCTTGGGTAGAAAAAAACCGTATTTATAATTGAAAATCATAGAGAAGCTGAATATATGCGGGTGGAACTACAAACACAGCATATAATACAATTATTTGAGGGGACAATTAACCACGAAGAGTATTACGAATCCGCTAATATCTCTGTAGAAAAAATGGTTGATGGAAATTCTCTTTTTAATAATATAGAGTCATTATTAGGAGGAATAAAAAACATGTCAATATTGGATATACTCATAATTCTTTTGTTTGTTGGTTTTGCAGTGTTTGGTTATATGAAAGGGTTTGTAGGAATTTTAATTGGATTTACGAGTTATATTTTGGCTATAATCGGAGCAAGAATATTTGCGCCTAAAGTAGTTGAGTTCCTGACAACAAAAACAACAATTGTTAATCGTATAGATGCTTTTGTTGTACAGCGATTTAATGCACTTGGTATTGACATGAATTTATTAAATACAGAACTTCCTAAATTAGATCAATTAATTGCTCAAAATCCGGAGGTTAGAGAAGCTATGGCACAGAATCCAATGCTGATAGACATCATTGAAAAGTCAGGGGATTTTCTATCTAATAGTCAAATTATGTTGAATATGCTAACAAACACAATCTTAACTGTGATTTCAATGTTTGTCTTATTTATTATTTTAAAAATTACGATTTCTTTTTTAGGTAAAATGTTCTTTCAGCGAAAAAAAGAGCGTAAAAAGTCTAAGGCAGATAGAATTTTGGGGGCTGCTTTTGGGATTATTACCAGTGTATTTATATCTGCATTATGTGTATATTTAATTACTATAGTAAGTTTTATAGTTCCAAATACTTTCATAACTGGCTTAATACAGGATTCATTTATGGTCAAAGCTTTATTGCTGCTAATTGGCTTGTTCTAGTGATAGATGTAAGTCATTGGGGACGGTGGGACGAGGAGAGGTGGGACGAGGAACGAGGAACCTGTCCCCTCGTCCCACGCTTATATGGAATCAAATTATCAAAATAAACTTGACATAACTTCATGAAAAGGGTAGTATGAATGGAAATAAAACGTTCAAAATAGATAGCATTGGAAGTGAAGTGATGAAAAAAATTGAAGTGAGTTTGTTAAATCAAAAATATCCAATTTACATCGGAAAAGGAATTCTAGAACTTGCAGGCAAAAAAGTGCAAGAAATTTTTAGTGGAAACAATATTGTTATTATCACCGATACGAATGTTAACTTATTATACGGTAGCATCTTAAAAAATGGTTTAGAGAAGTTGGGTTATGAAGTGAAAACAATAGTAATGCTAGCAGGTGAAAAAAACAAAAACTTTGAAACGCTAAGTATGATTTACAAGAAACTGATAAAATTTCAAGTGACTAGAACAGACATGATAGTCGCGCTAGGTGGTGGGTTAGTAGGGGACGTAGCAGGCTTTGCTGCAGCAACTTACATGCGTGGGATCTCCTATGTGCAAATTCCTACTAGTTTAATTGCGCAGGTCGACAGTAGTGTAGGCGGAAAGGTAGCAATAAATCTTGAAGAAGGCAAAAATCTTGTGGGAAGTTTCTACCAGCCTGAACTGGTTCTCATTGACCCAGTTTTGCTAGAAACATTAGAACAACGGGTTTTTAATGATGGGATGGCCGAAGTTATTAAATATGCTTGTATTAGAGATGAACAGCTATTTGAGTGGTTATTTAATATAAAAAACAAGCAAGAATTAGATGAAAGTTTAGCAGAAATTATATATAGATGTTGTGAGATAAAGAAGGAGATTGTTCAGCGAGATGAAAGAGATAAATCTGAGAGAATGCTTCTTAACTTCGGACATACAATTGGACATAGCATAGAGAAAGTTTTTAAGTACAAAAAATACACTCATGGTGAAGCTGTAGCGATTGGAATGCATCTTATCTCACAAAAAAGTGAATATCTAGGATTATCTGAAAGAGGTATTGCTAAACGCATAAAAGAGCTATTAATTAAATTTGATTTGCCTTATGAAATCGATAAGGGGTATTATGAAAAGATTAGCAAAGAAACACGTAATGACAAGAAGAGAGAAGGAGGGTTTTTGAACCTAATAGTATTGAAGAAAATTGGTGAAGGGTTTATCCACAGGATTGAGATTGATGATTTCAATGATTTCATTTAAAAATGAGATAGAAAGCAAGCAGATCCAGCTTAGCTTTTTATCTCATTGGTTCTTAAATAGTCATAACTGTACGCTTGCTACTTAACTTTATAAATCCACCCTTCAGGGGCATCAACTTCACCTAGTTGAATTCCAACTAAGGTGTCATAAAGTTTCTTGGTGACTGGACCTACCTCTGTTTCACTATGAAATACATGTAGTTTGTCCTTATATTGTATCCCTCCAATTGGAGTAATTACTGCAGCAGTACCACATGCGCCCGCCTCTTTGAATTCTGAGAGATTAGCTACCAATACATCTCTTTCTTTTACTTTAAGACCTAAGTATTCTTTTGCAACATGTAATAGAGAATATTTAGTTATACTAGGCAGAATAGTATTAGATGTAGGTGTGATAAAAACATTATCGTGTGTAATGCCAAAGAAGTTTGCAGCCCCTACTTCTTCAATTTTTGTATGAGTTTTAGGGTCAAGGTAGATACAATCTGCAAAACCTTGTTTTTTAGCTAATTTGTTTGGTAACATACTAGCAGCATAGTTTCCGCCAACTTTAGCAGAGCCAGTTCCGTTAGGTGCGGCTCTGTCGTAATCGGTAACAATAAAGTTTATAGGAGTCATTCCGCCTTTAAAATAGGGTCCTACAGGAATGCAAAAAACGCTAAACAAGAATTCAGGTGCTGTTTTAACACCTATTGTATCGCCTATTCCAATAAGGAAAGGCCTTAAATAAAGAGTGGCTCCGCTTCCATACGGCGGCACAAAATGTTCATTAGCTTTTACTACTTGCATACAAGCATCAATAAATTTTTCAACAGGAACTTCAGGCATTAAAATTCTATCTGCACTAGAGATCATCCTTTTAGCATTCTCGGCTGGTCTAAAGAGTTGAATATCTCCATTTTTTGCACGATATGCCTTAAGTCCTTCAAAACACTGCTGGCCATAGTGTACTGCAGTAGAAGCTTCACTTATGTGTAGGTGATTATCATCTGTCAATTTACCATCGTCCCATTTTCCATCTTTCCAGATAGATACATAACGAAGATCAGTCTTGATGTAAGAAAATCCAAGGTTATTCCAATCAATATCAACTGTTTTGCTCATTTAAACACCTCGTTCATTTATTTTATAATACTACTAATATAGATATACACCTAAGTATACTATAAAATAGATGCATTGAATAGGCTATTTTGACGAAATAGAATATTTGAAGCAATTTTACATTAGAGAATTGAACAGTTTTTTGAGGTGCTTAATCTAAGGTGAAGTCTAAGAGTTGTGTGGCGATAGTTGCCCCATTCCTAACTGTCACCGACCAACTATCACTACAACTATTTTACCAATTGAAAAATAAACAGAACTACCTTGATTGAAGTTGGTATTTGAATTGGATTGAACAATAAGCTCAGTGTTTTTATATTTAACTAAATATTGAGTAGTATTGCCGTGGTATATTACCCGGGCAATTGTTCCTTTATATTCTCCGTACTTTAGGCTTAGGCTAATGTCTTCTGGACGAACGGACAAAACTGTATTGTCATTAGCATCGATATTCATACTCGTCGCTAATTCATCAAATAATAAAGTTGTAGTTTTAATATTTTTGCTTTTCTTAGCTATTAAATTAGTTTTGCCTATAAAACTTGCAACAAAAGAGGAAGTAGGATTCTTATATATTTCTTTAGGCGTACCAACTTGTGATATCTCGCCATGATTCATTACGATAATTCTATCAGCTAATTCCATTGCTTTACTTTGATCATGTGTAAAGTGCACAACTGTTAAATTTAGCGCTTTTTGAATTTTAACAAGTTCAGATTGCATTTGCTCTCTAAGTTTCGCATCAAGATTCGAGAGTGGCTCATCCAATAAAAGAACTTTAGGTGACATAATTAGAGCTCTTGCAAGTGCTACACGCTGTTGTTCTCCGCCACTTAGCTCATGTGGATAGCGTTGTTCTTTATCTGCTAATTCTACAAGACATAGAAACTGATGAACTTTTTGTTTGATTTCTTTCTTTGGTACTTTTCTTATTTTCAACGGATAAGCAACGTTATCAAACACTATAAAATGTGGCCACAAAGCGTAGTCTTGAAATACTAATGCTATATCGCGTTTTTCTGGTGGCACATTATAGCTAGTAGTAGAAGAGAACATAAGATTATCCTCAATAACTATCTCGCCCTCGTTTGGAGTTTCAAGTCCTGCGATGCTTCTTAGAAGCGTGCTTTTACCACAGCCACTAGGACCTATAATGGCTAAAAATTCCCCCCTTGTATACGGAAAGACTAACTGAATTAACAGCGACATTTTCATTGTATTTTTTTGTGCAATTTTTAATTTCAATTTGAGTTAGCATAATATTCTCCTAGTGAACCATTCTTTTTATTCTTTCGTTTTAACGCTACCTGTTTGAGTATTATTCTTAGAATAACAGTAAGTGTAATGACTAATACTGAAATTGCAGAAACAAATTCTGTTCCCCCAAAATCAGATCGCATATTAAACATTAACACTCCTATAGTTTCATTTCCGTATGAAAAAAGCAACAAAGATATAGGGATTTCTCTAAGAGCAATTATAAAAGCCATTAAACCAGCCGAGAAAATTCCGCCTTTCAGTGAGGGAAAAGTAATGTCTCTAAAAGTTCTTAGCCTAGAAGCACCATTAACACGAGCAGCAGAATCAAGACTAGGGTCTTGGCTTTCAATAATACCTGCTAAATTTTTTAGTACTATAGGAATAAAGAGAGATATATACGTGATTATGATTATCCAAGGGGTTCCGTAAATATTTACAACAGAACTCGACCATGCTAAAATTGCAGCAATTCCAAGGACAACACTGGGACATGCCATGGGTAGAGAAGCTACTGTTTCTATAAATTTACGTCCCAACATTTTAGTTTTGTACGAGACGAAAATTATTCCAAGTCCAATAATTATTGCTATGGTAGCTCCTACTGCTCCAAATGTAATACTGTTTCTAATACCTCTCAGTGCAATAGGATTTTGAAATAATCCAGTAAAATTTGAAAAAGTAAGGTTTTCAAAAGTTAGTGGCAAATGAGATCTTGTCACTAGAGAAGTTAAGGATAATGTGATAAAAGGAAGTATAGATGTTAAAAATTGAAAAACAACAATTAATATTGTGACATAGATTTTACTTTTTTTAAGTTCTATTAACTGTGGTTTGGAAGTGCTAGAAGAAATTGTAGTATATCGCCTGTTCTTCATAACAAACTTATGCCAATAAAACACAGCAACAGAGATTGCCAGCAAAAGCACTGAAAGAGTCGTTGCAAGTTGTAGTTGCAAATTGTTCAATGAGCTAAGAACACGAGTAGTCAAAACTTCGATTCCTGAAGGGAATGCAAGCGCTGCAGGAACTCCAAAGTTAGCTATAACTCTACTAAATACAAACAATCCTATCGAAAAAATAGTTGGAACAATTAGAGGTAAGGTTATCTTGAATGTTGTTTTGAGTCTTGTAGCACCGCTTAGCATTGAAGTATCCTCTAATGATCGATTTGCGTTGTTTAAAGCATGAGAAACTGCCATAAAAACGATTGGGTACATGTTTATAGATAGTACAAATATAACCGCTCCGAGAGAATAGGTATTAAAGGTATAGTCGAAATTTTCAAATATAGCAGCTAGTGTTCTGTCTAATCGACCATTACGTCTAAATATATCAATCCATGCAACTGCATATACATATGATGGAATGCAGAGTGTTAAAAAAACATTGAAACTAACGAAATGCTTATATTTAAAATTTGTACGCGTTGTAATCCAAGCAAGTGAAGAGCCGAATAATAGAGCAAAGAATGTTGCAACAATACCGATATAAATAGTATTTTTAAGTGCAATCCAATTATTAATATCAGCAAATACATTAGTGTAGGTCTGTAGTGTAGGACTGTAATTTATGACAGATATTCCAAAACTATTAAAAATCAAAGTAGCGAGCGGGTACAAGACCAGCGACGCTACTAATAGATAAGTTATTGTTCCGGCCAAGATGCTGGATTTGTTAGTATTTAAATTCGATAAAAAAGATTTAATAATTTTAATTACCACCCATGATTTTTTCGTAAGTGCTTCTTGTGTTTTCTTCATTCTCGCTTGCGTGTTCCCAATCAACAACAGTCGAGTGTACGTCATTTGGCACACCTTTCGGTAATTTCACGTCTGTTCTTACAGAAATGAATCCGAATTTACTCATAATTTCTTGTGCCTCTGTTGATAGAATAAAATCAATAAACTCTGCTGATAACACCGTATTTTCATTAGGTCTAGACTCATTTGCAATAATTCCAATAGGTCGTTGAATGCTTATTGCACCTTCTTTAGGCCAAACTATTTTTAATGGTGACTCTATGCCGTCTTTTTTATCTTTATTAATAGAGCGTAGGACACCATCGTGTGGCAAGAAGCCAGCATCTACTTCGCCATTTTTTGCTTTTTCAGCAACTTGCGAATTGCTCTTTAAAAGCATTGCATTATTTGAGCTTACAGCTTCAAAGAAAGCCCAATCATAATTAAAAATTTGTTCTATACCTGAAGTAATAGCAAGTGCAGTAACGGATTGCGTTGCATCAGGAATCGCAAGACGATTATTCCAATGAGGTTTTTTTAGATCAGTCCAAGAGGTCGAAATTTCATCTTTCTTAACATTATCAACATTATTATCTTCTGTAGCAACATCATTTGTATAAGCACCGCATCCAACTAATGCAAACATACTTACTAGTACCATAATAAGGTAATTATTTTTATTTTCATAATTCTCTCCTTAACATTCATTTTTGTCAAACAAGTGATAATGATAACAAAGCATAAGGATGATTGAAAGTCATTATCAGCACATGTTATACTATAATAGCCTAAGGGCTGTGTCAAGCTTTTTTGAGAAAAAAATATAAGACTACAAATTAATAGTTACAGCTCAGAGGATACCCCTCCGCTGTTACCCTGAGACCAACTAGTGAAAGTCAATAATTTTTTTTGCGTACTTCTCCATTTTGAGACCCATTCGACTCATTGCATTCGCCAGGGTGACAGGTTGAGGGGGCATTGGCTCAAGATGGTCGGCACATATTTTACCTCTAAACAGTAACGATTAATATAAGCTATTTGCTAAATTATGCGTTATACTAGTATTATCTGAAATAAGAATATTGTTTTGCAGGAAAAGCAAAACTATGAGTAGAATATATACATCGTGGAACATATATTCATGGCGAAATGAGTTAAACGTATTTGCAGGATATGAGCGAACATAAGAGGATTATACAAACTGATTAACCTAGGGAGTGGCTAAACTGAATATTCCAAAATTGAAAGAAGAGTTCCTTAAGATCATGGACGAAAATACTGTATTAACCAATGAATCGATGAAAAAGCACACGTCTTTTAAAATAGGAGGATATGCGGATATTCTTTTAGTAGTAAAGTCTACAAGAGAGATTCAAAAAATAATTAAATATTGCTATAATAACAAAATTCCACACTTTATTATGGGGAATGGCTCAAATCTTCTTGTAAGTGATAAAGGAATTAGTAAAGTTGTTATTAAAATTGCTAATAGTTTCGATGATGTTAGGATTGAAGGAAATAAAATTATTGCAGAAGCGGGAGTGTTACTATCTAAAATTTCAAATATTGCACTAGGGGAAAAGCTAAGTGGGTTAGAATTTGCTAGAGGAATACCTGGCACATTAGGTGGAGCAATAACGATGAACGCAGGTGCATATGGAGGAGAGATGAGAGATGTAGTTGTGTCATGCAAAGTTATGGATGAATCAGCAAAGATTTTTGAATTAACTATAGAAGAACTACAAATGGGATATAGAACGAGTGTAGTTCAGAAGAAGAATTTGATAGTGCTAGAAGTAAAAATGCAGCTAAAGAGTAGTGATTATGATTCAATAAAAAATCTTATGGATGATATAAACTCAAAAAGGACTACTAAACAACCGCTAAACCTGCCAAGTGCAGGAAGTATTTTCAAAAGACCACCTGGATTATACGCAGGGAAACTGATTCAAGATTCTGGTTTAAGAGGTTATAAAATTGGTGGGGCACAAGTTTCGGAGCTTCATTGTGGTTTTATTGTGAACGTTGGTGGTGCAACTTCAAAAGACGTAAGTGATTTAATTGAGCATATACAAAGTACAGTGAGAGAAAAGTATGGTGTTGAACTAAATACTGAAGTGAAAATGATAGGAGGCTAAGAAAATGAAGTTTGTAATAATTTCAGGACTATCAGGAGCAGGAAAAAGCCAAACCGTTAAGCATATGGAGGATTTTGGGTATTATTGCATAGACAATTTACCGCCATCTTTGATTCCTAAATTTATGGACTTGTGCTATTATTCAAATTCAAAAATTGATAAAATAGCATTGGTAATAGATATTAGGGGAGGATTATTTTTTGGTGATTTATTTGACAGCCTAGAATCTATGAGAAAAATGAAGTTTGATTATGAAATATTGTTCTTAGATGCAAGTGATGAAGTTTTAATAAAGCGATTCAAAGAAACAAGAAGAAAACATCCGCTCGCAGAATATGGTTCTATAGAAGAAGGTATAACAAAAGAGAGAGAAAAACTTAGTAATTTGCGAGGAATAGCAACTAACATAATTGATACGACTAATATTAGAGCATCTCAGCTAAGAGAAGAGTTAAGGAATATATTTGTTGAAGGAAATAAAACAGACAGTTTAATGATATCTATTTTATCGTTTGGATTCAAATACGGTATTCCATTAGATGCTGATTTAGTTTTTGATGTAAGATTTCTCCCTAATCCATTTTATATTGATGGATTAAAAGAACTTACTGGAAAAGATGAGATTGTAAGAAATTATGTGATGGATGCAAAGCATAGTAAAGAATTTACCAGAAAATTATTTGATTTAGTATCCTTCTTAATTCCTGAATATATCAAAGAAGGGAAGAACAGGGTAGTAATTGCTATAGGCTGTACTGGTGGTAAGCATCGCTCTGTGACGATTTCATATTTGTTATATGAGTATTTGAAAGAAAAAAAATACCGAGCGGGGATGAGTAACAGAGATATTGATTAATGAATTTATTGGTCCGTAGATGGAACTTCAAGTGTTTAGATGGAGTAGATGAAAATGAGATTTTTTGAGTATGCAAAACTTGTAAAAAACATAAAAAGACTAATAAAAGGCAATGGGGATGCATTTAGCAAATCACAGAGCAAAATTATCAAACGAATTTTTTCAAAGCATAATTCTAAAATTGTCGCTATTGGTGGTGGTACTGGTATTTCGGTGCTATTAAGGGGACTAAAGCAATTTACCCCAAATATAACTGCAATAGTGACGGTTGCCGATGATGGTGGTGGTTCTGGAAGGCTTAGGGAGGATTTAGGGATGCTCCCGCCAGGAGACATTAGAAGTTGTATTTTAGCGTTAGCTAAGATGGAACCAACAATGGAGAAATTATTTCAGTATCGTTTTACAGAAGGAAGTTTAAAAGGGCAAAACTTTGGAAATCTTTTTATTGCTTCGATGAACGGAATTAGTGAAAACTTTGAAGAGGCTGTAAGGAAAGCAAGTGAAGTACTGGCTGTAACTGGGAAGGTAGTTCCAGTTTCGTTAGATAACATTACATTATATGCTAAATTAGAAAATGGAAGCGTAATAAAAGGCGAGTCTAATATTCCAATTAAAAGTTTAGAGCAACAAAGCCCAATTGACAGAGTCTTTATCAAACCCAGAGAGTCAAAGGCAGTAAAAGAAGCTATTACTGCTATAAATGAAGCTGATTTAATAGTACTCGGACCAGGCAGTCTTTATACGAGTATTATCCCAAATGTGTTGATAAATAGCATTGCAAGAGCATTACTAGATACAAAAGCAATTAAAGTATACATACCTAACATCATGACGCAACCAGGAGAAACAGACGGCTATTCTGTTTTGAAACATGTAGAGGGTATAATAAAGCACTGTAAAAATATATCAATAGATTATATTGTAGCCAATTCAGAAAAACTATCAGAAAAAACAGTTGAAAAGTATAAACTTGAAGGCGCTAGGTTAGTAACACTTAATAAAAAAGGACGTGATAAACTAGAAAAATTAAACATTTCAATAATCGAAGAAGAATTGGTTGAAATAAAGAAAGATTATATAAGGCATGACTCGGAGAAGTTGTCAATAATATTGATGGATTTAGTAGGCAAAAGGCAAAAGGAAACAGTAAGCGGTTAATAAGACAAGGGGACAGGCACGTTGTCTTATACAAAACATTGAAGAAATAAGACAATGTACCTGTCCCCTTGTCTTATAAATTAGGAGGGTGAAAGCATGAAAATTTATATTAGCGCAGACATTGAAGGTGTAGCTGGTATTGCACATTGGAACGAATGTGACAAATCTAAAGAGGACTATAAAAAATTTGCTGAACAAATGACTTTAGAAGTGAAGGCAGCTTGCGAAGGTGCAATCCAAGCAGGAGCAAACGAAATATGGGTGAAGGATGCTCATGCTAGCGCAAGAAACATTGATCATAGCATGTTACCCAAAAACACAAAGCTAATTCGTGGATGGAGCAGGCATCCATATGGGATGATGCAAGAAATAGATAGTTCTTTCGATGCATCACTGCTCATTGGGTATCATTCTTACGCTTCATCTGCAGGCAATTTACTTGCTCACACAATGAGCGGACAGTTTCAATCAATAAAAATTAACGGAATGTTATTAAGTGAATTTTTAATTAGTACTTATACTTCAAACTTAGAACGAGTACCAGTTGTTTTCTTGAGCGGGGATGAGAGTATCTGTAAGGTAGGAAGAGAATTTAGTAATAACATTACAACAGTAGCAACATTTAAGGGGATAGGAGAATCTGCAATAGGAGAGCATCCTACTGTAATAATAGAAAAAATTCAAGAGAATGTTATATTAGCGCTAAAGAATGATATTACCAAATGTAATGTCATTATGCCGAATTCTTTTAAAGTCGAAATAGAATATAAAAAACCGTCTACTGCTTATAGAAACTCATTTTATCCAGGAATGAAACAGGTGAGTGATACAAAAATAGTTTTTGAGACAAATGCGTATTTTGAAGTGCTTAGGATGTTTGTTTTCACTCTCAATTCTTGATTCGAAGTTGATGTTACTGTTCAGAGGTGAATCTTGAATAAGCCCAAAATATGAATATTCTCTTAACGTGAATATTCTGGGTCTTAGTGTGCTGGTAGTGAATTGTAACCGTGAAAAAATCAAGGCTCCTGTCCCTTTGATTTTTAGGAAAGGGTTCATTTATTAATAAGAAAGAGAACTTAATAATGATTGGTGCTGTAATAACAGGGAAAAGTCATCTGGGTTCGGCAATAGCACTAGAAGCGTGCAGGAATGGAGAAAAGTCAATTTTTTTAGCGCAGCTGAGGTTAGCTAATACGTTACTAGAAAAGCACCAAAAGGGACATTACATGTCTTTATGAAAATGATTAAGAAGCTAGATTTACTAGTTTTAGATGAAGTCGGATTTATTTCACTTCTCAGGGATGGAGCGGAACTAATATTTTAAGTGATATTAGATTGTTATGAGAGCAGAAGCCTAATAGTAACATCTATCTGGAATTTAGTGGGCGGAATACTGTCTTTGGAGACAATAGACTAACTGCTGCTATAGTTGATAGATTAACTCATCACTCACATATTTTTGTTTTTTCAGGCGAAAGTTATCGGCTAAAGCAGTCAATCAGGCGGCAAAGGAACTCTTGTTGACAAGTGTTGTACTTTCGCCGCACTTTACTGCATTTTTTACTTGCAAAACACACATTATGCACATAAATCTGTTTCCCATCTGCTTTTTTAATACCGTTATAGATTGGAGGTTTTCTTGAATTAGAACTATCTTTATTAATTTGGTTTTTAAGCTGAGAAACTTTTCCCTGTAGTTTTGTATTTTCTTCCTTAAGTAATTTAGCTTCGTAAGTAAGTATAAATTATACTCCCAAGATAAACGCATGAGTTTGTGATAGGGTATTATTAACTAAGAGGGCTCCTAAGCGCAAACAAAAAAACATCGAAAAAACTTTACAAAGAATTAACCATTAGTCTATAATTAAATTATAAACGAACTAGGGGGCGATTGACCTTGAACGCAGAAACTGTCGGACAATTTGCCATTAGATCTTTGCTTTATGAAGCTAGCACAACACAAAAACCAGGATTGGTCGATAGGCGTAATTCAGGAGCACACAGCGATATGGATTATTTTACTTTTATGGCAAGTGGAGCAGCATTGGCGAAGGGATTCCACTTATTGGCAAATTTAGGGTATGAGTGGTCTGATAAACCATTAAAAAGTTTACTAAATGATATTCGCCCAATTGGTTTGAAAATGGGAAAATGCATGCTTCAGGCGACCGGAGATATAAATACTCATAGAGGCGTGATTTTCTCGTTGGGGTTGGTAACGTTCGCAACGTTAAGATTGGTTAGCAAAGGTGATATCAAGAAAGCAAGAGCCGAAGATATATTTGAGGTCACTTCACAAATGACAGAAGGCATTTGTAAAAACGAACTTGAGGGATTAGCGTTGTTTAATTCCAATGGCAAAAAAGTATATAAACGTTTTGGGAAAACTGGCATTCGAGGTGAGGTTGAAGCAGGATTTCCAACGCTTCTAAAAGGAGCGCTTGACGAAGTGAGGAAAGGCAGTCGCAATTATGCTGATAAAAATGCTTTTTTCCTGCAAATCCTATTTCAGATTTTAAAGCATTGTGAAGATTCAACGATTCTTTATAGACATGAATTTAAAACTTTAGAAGAAGTACAACTACAGGCATCATCTTTTCTTGATTCTGGAGGAATGTTACAACCAGAAGCGATGAAAAAAGTTTTAGAGATGGATCAGGCATTTATCGGTAAAAATATCAGTCCTGGAGGCTCAGCTGATTTGCTTGCGGTTAGTATAATGATTGGTTTACTGGAAGGCTCGTATACTTTATCCAATTGTTCTTGGGTTAGCTTTTGTAGGAACGTATTCCATTTCAAATAGTACTGTAGATTTTTACTTGCTTGTTATTTTTGGATTGGTAGGTTATCTTATGAAGAAGATTGATATTCCTACAGCACCGATGATTTTAGCAGTTATTGTTGGTGGAACAATGGAACAATCCTTTAGGCAAGCGCTTCGGATTTCAGATGGAGCGTTGAATATCTTTTATGAATCTACTCTTGCATTAAGCTTGATTATCATAACCTTGGTGCTAGTAGTATATCCACTATTAAGGAGCGCAAAAATATTTAGGCGAAAAGCAAATTAGTACCTTATTTGTTAATAAAACTGAATGACTAGAGTATATCACTTCTGCGTGGAGATAGCTGTTAGATGACATTATCACAAGTTATTCAAAAAACAATGATTATTACCCTTGAATAATCATTGTTTTTTATGTACAATCATATTGAGCAAGTAGAAAGAAATTTTAACACATCAAATTTTTTCACAAAACGAGGAGGAAAAGGCATGGACTACAGGAAAGCAGAGCCGTTTAAAATTAAAATGGTTGAACCAATCAAATTAATATCAAAAGAGGAAAGGGAGCAAAAAATAATTGAAGCTGGGTATAATCAATTTGCTCTTAAGGCAGAAGATATTTATATTGATTTGCTCACGGATAGTGGTACTGGTGCAATGAGTGATAGACAGTGGGCAGGGATTATGATGGGTGATGAGTCATATGCAGGCAGTAGAAGCTTTTACAACTTAGAAAAAAGCGTACATGATATTATCGGATATAAATATTTTGTACCAACTCATCAAGGTAGAGGTGCTGAAAATGTTCTTTTTCCATTGCTTATTCATAATAAAGGGGATTATGTCCTAGGAAATATGCATTTTGATACAACTAAAGCACATATTGAATTAAAAGGCGGAGTTGCTGTTAACTTAGTAATTGAAGATGCTTTTGATACAGAAAAAGAGCATCCTTTTAAGGGGAACTTTGACTTAGTAGCATTAGAGAACTTTATCAATGGAAAAGGTGCAGATAAATGCGCGTTTATAATAGTGACGATAACATGTAATAGTGCAGGTGGTCAACCGGTATCAATGGAAAACATTAAAGCAGTAAAAAAAATCGCTGATAAATACAGTTTGAAAATAGTATTTGATTCAGCCAGATTTGCAGAAAATGCTTACTTTATTAAGAAAAGAGAAAATGGGTACGAAAATAAAAGCATTACTGAAATCATAAAAGAGATGTTTGAATATGGCGACATGATAACAATGAGCGCTAAAAAAGATGGAATAGTTAACATGGGTGGTTTGATAGCGATAAAAGAGGATGAAAAAATTTATGAACAAGTAAGATCAATGGTTGTTCCAATTGAAGGGTTTCCAACTTATGGCGGGATGTCAGGAAGAGATATGGAAGCACTAGCGGTAGGACTTAGAGAAGTTGTCGAAGAAGATTACCTAGAGTATAGAATTGATCAAATTGAATATTTGGGACAGAGACTAATAGATGTAGGCATTCCTATTCAAAGACCAGTAGGTGGTCATGCAGTATTTGTCGATTGTAAAAAATTCTGTCCACAGATTCCTTTCAACCAGTTTCCTGCTCAAGCTGTATGTGTAGAACTGTACAAAGAAGCAGGTGTAAGAGGAGTAGAAATAGGATCTTTTTTACTTGGAAGAGACCCAGAAACGGGTGAAAATTTAGAATCGCCTATGGAATTTTTAAGGTTAACAATTCCTAGACGAGTATATACTAACAGGCATATGGATGTAGTTGCAGACGCATTAATTGAAATTTGGAAAAGAAGAGACATGCTAAAAGGATTCGAGTTTACGTACGAACCAGAGGTGTTAAGGCATTTTACTGCAAAGCTTAAGTCCGTTAGATAGTTAATTGTGATGTGCAAATTTGTGTTATGTCTGAAGTCTACCATTTAGAGGAAAAGGGCAGATAAATAGAAAGACTACAAATGAACTGTATTGTTTGTGGTCTTTTTTTAAAAAAAAAAGATAGAAATGCTCTTAAAAATCAGATACAATAGTAGCACAATAGTAAACTCTGGTTTGTACACGGATAAAGAAGCGGCAGAGGAGTTGAAACAATGCGTCAAGAGATAAGTGCTGGTGGAGTTGTCATGTTTGGAAATGCGATTTTGATGTTAGAAAAATTTAATGGTGAATGGGTTTTACCCAAAGGGAAGGTAGAAACTGGGGAAAAACTCGAAGAAGCTGCAACCAGAGAAATTTTAGAAGAAGCAGGTGTGAAAGCTGAAGTTCTAAAATATATTGGCAAAATCAATTACACTTACGAGGATACTTGGAAAGTGAAGGAGTGTACAGATAAGACAGTACATTGGTTTTTAATGAAATCAAGGAGTCTTGCTTGTGTTCCTCAAAGAGAAGAAGGCTTTATAGATGCAAAATTTATTCACATTGATAGAGCTTGTGAAATTGCTAAATATGATGATGAAAAGGGTATAATTAACAAAGCAGTTAATGAATACACAACAAAAGACAGGCAAGATGTGAAGTGAGTGTTTATGTGTTTTCTTCACATGCGAGCCTGATGAATTTGTTTATTCAGTGGAAACAATTGTAAAAAAACAATTAATTTCTATTGAAGTTTGAAGCTAGAACACTGAACATCATTAGATGTTTTAGGCATAACGCCAATTTTACTGTTTATTTCTAAGTTAGGAGCAAAGCAGTAGTTATCTCTGTGGAACTTACAATTAGCGACACTACAGGTTACTTCTGTGCTTGTGAGTTCATTCATTAGGTTCACCTCCGTTTTTTTGTGGAAGGATTTAAGCTTAAATGTATGCAAGAAATGTTGTTAGAACGTTACTTCAATAATAGGATGTGCATTTTGAAAAATTATATTACTTTGTTCCGATTTCAAATCAAAATTTGCGAAAGAAGTGAAACAAAATGTCTTTTTCAGCTAGGACTAAAGGAGAAATAGCAAGAATTAAATCAGTAAATGCATGTTGTCAACTTGCTGAGTTGGCTGCTTTAGTGAGAATGAGTGGAAGTTTGCACATTCAAGGGCATAAGAAATTGAGTTTTGATTTGATTACGGAAAATGCTGCAGTTGCTAGAAAAACTTTCCGAATTATAAAACGATTGTTTAGTGTTCATGCTGAGATTATTGTAAGGAGAAATACAAGGCTTAAGAAAAACAATCATTATTTAGTGCTAGTAAATCATGCAGCTGGAAGCGAAAAGGTTTTAGAAAGAATAGGAGTTTTGAAAAGAGACGAGAATTATCTTGATATAGACCTTAGCATACCTAAAGAAATTGTTAGGAAGAACTGTTGTAAACGCGCATACTTAAGAGGTGCTTTTTTAGGAGGAGCATCAATAAGTGACCCTGAAAAAACATATCACCTTGAATTTGTAACGAATAGTAGTAAACATAGTAAGGAATTGAAAGATCTACTTAACGAATACGAACTAAATGCAAAAACGATTAGGAGAAAAGAAAGTTATGTAGTTTATCTTAAAGAAGGTGATAAAGTTATTGATTTACTCAATATCATTGGCGCACACAAAGCACTCCTCGACGTAGAGAATATACGTGTCTTAAAGTCAATGCGTAATAGTGTAAATAGAGTTGTTAATTGTGAAACTGCTAATTTAACTAAAGTTGTTAACGCATCTATAAGACAGATTCAAAAAATCGAGCACATTAAAAATACCGTAGGATTGCATAAATTACCTAGTAATTTGCGAGAAGTGGCAGAAGTGAGGCTTAATAATCGCGAAGCGAGTCTCAAGGAATTAGGAAAAATGCTAAGCGGTCCGATTGGAAAATCAGGCGTTAATCATAGATTAAGAAAAATTGAAGAATTTGCAGAGAAGTTAAAAAGCTAACTTAATGAACACATGAAGTTTATCTATCTATTATGTTTTAGAGTCGAGATTCCCACTTCAGGTGAACAAAGAAAGTGATTCACACAAAATCAGAGATTTTGGTTCTCTTTTTGACAACTTAGCTAATTAAGTGATTCACATAAAATCATAGATTTTAGTTCCCTACTTATACTTATACTTATACTTTTTAAAATGGGAATTTACAGTCAGGTTGGGTAGAATTCCCATCTGATTCCCCGATGTTTAGCGTAGCTGGACGAGTTCACTGCATAAAGTATTGCTATGCCATTATAACGAAGAATAGAGAGACAAGGAAAATCAACTTTTGGTTGAATTCGTAAAAAATATTACTAGGTTCAATTCAACGTTTTAGTTGTAACTAGTATAAGAATAAGCCTTTAAAAAACATGCTCGCGTAATGAAAGAGGCATATTCAGGTAGGAGGGAGCTGATTGAAAAAATGGATTACTGCAATATGTTTGGTCATTATTTTTTCTATGACACTAATGCCTTTATCTACTGAGAAAAATCTCGAATTTTCTAATACGACAATTCTTTTTGGCGGAGATGAATATTTCCCACCGTTTGAGTATATAGACTCTAACGGTGTTTATAAAGGGTTTAACGTTGACATTATTAGGGCTATTGCTATTGAAATGGGTTTGGACGTTGAGATTCAACCGATGACTTGGAAGAACACTTTGGTAGCTTTAAAAAAGGGTGACATTGACGCAATCCAAAACAGGGATGCTTTTGCAAACATCTAGTAACAAGTTTTTAAAAAAGATTTATGAAAGCAACGCAAATATTATAAAAGGGGCACAAAAAATAAAAAAAATACGACAACTATCTTGACAAACACCGTTGGTATTATGATGCTAGTTG
>JAJOKP010000064.1:93-23262 GCA_021129775.1 Clostridiales bacterium | reverse complement strand
ATATTTAATTATCAAAAAACTTGTTGAAACAAATGGGAATAAGAAGCGAGCAGCTATTACCATTGGTTGTACCGTCCGACATGTAAATCGTATGATTCTAGGCTACAAAAAAGAAGGTAAATCTTTCTTTATTCACGGTAATAAGGGTCGTAAGCCCGCACATTCAATTGACGATAAAACAAGACAGCAAATTTTAGATCTTTATCGAACAAAATATTGGGATGCTAACTTTACCCACTTTGCAGAGCTTCTGGCTAAGCATGAGGCTATTCATGTGTCTCCAAGTTCCATAAATGCAATTCTTATCTAGGAATTTATATTATCCCCTAAGGCAAGACGACTCACTAAAAAAAAGAATTAAAAAGCAGTTAAATGAACTCAAAAAAATAACTACTTCTAAAAAAGAAGTAGTTAGGATTATGGATAATATCTTAGCTATTGAAGATGCACATCCTAGAAGACCACGTTGTGCTTATGCCGGTGAAATGATTCAGATAGATGCATCTTGTTCATCATTGGTTTGGTAATGATAAAACACAGCTACATATCGCTGTAGATGATGCTACAGGTGCCATTGTAGGTGCATATTTCGATAGCCAAGAAACACTTAATGGGTATTATAATGTGCTTAGTCAAATACTTAGCAATCATGGAACACCTTATATGTTTCTTACAGATAGACGAACTATATTTGAGTATAAGCAAAAAAAATCCCCTTCCACAAAAGAGGATACTTTTACTCAATTCAGCTATGCTTGCAAACAGCTTGGAATTGAGATTGAAACTAGTAGTGTCCCACAAGCTAAAGGGCGAGTAGAAAGAATGTTTCAAACTCTGCAATCACGCCTTCCGATAGAATTAAGGCTTGCTAGTATAACTACCATAGAGCAAGCAAATGCATTCTTACTCTCTTATATAAGAGAATATAATTCTATGTTTGCTCTATGTGTATATAATATCAAATCTGTTTTTGAAAAGCAACCTGATGATGAAAAAATTAATTTGATCTTAGCTGTTATCTCTAGTAGAAAAGTAGATAATGGTCACTGTATTAAGTTTGAAAACAAATATTTCAGGCTTATTGATCAAAATGGATACCCTATATATTATCACAAAGGAACCTCAGGTATGGTGATCCAAGCGTTTAACAATGAATTGTTTTTCTGTGTAGGTGAAAAAATATATTCACTAGATGAAATACCAAAGCATGAACATACATCCAAAAACTTTGATTTTACAGCAACTGTAGATAAACCGAGAAAAAGATATATTCCTCCTATGAGTCATCCTTGGAAACAGGCCTCATTTGAGAAATTTATGAAGAAACAAGTTCATAGGACACAAGTATCTGCATAACAATAATAAATATTTAATATAAATTTTCCTTTGCAATTTAAAATCCTAAAGTCACAAAGGTCTATTAAGTGCACCCAAAAACCCAGATGTTTTATTACCTTAGTTGATTTAGTACGATATTTCATATCTTTTCTTTATGGGTCTATTTTCTGGGCTATTACAGCTGTGCCAACAGGCTTTGTCACTCGAAAACTTCATTCAAATGCCTTAATTGTAAAAGTGAATTCCGCCCCCAAAATCATAAGCAGTGGAAGTTAGTAGGTGTAATTTAATCTTGCAAATTTTTCTTTTCTCATCTCCCGATCCAACTTATTTAATACTATAAATCAATCCACGCTAACAATATCTTTTGCATTTCCCATTGTTTTTGGATAATCCGTAAGCACTATAAGCTAAGCGTAATGTCAGGGTGGAGATTTTAAAAGTTTTCTCGCACTTAAGAAAAGTTTTAAAATACTACCTTGATGCGGAGTGTGCTTATAGTACAATATTAAAATCCAAAACATGGACTGTTCTTTAGAAATCAATCAGGAGTAGCTAATCTCTTGACAAACAATGTTTATTGAATCATACTTTTTATGTGATGCCTTTTCAAAATGACATAATTCCTAAATCCTTTCCTATGACGAAGTCTGTTCTTTAGGCAGCTTTAACATACACATGGATTTCTAAAGTCAGGATTTTAATTTTCTATTAACTACATATCTATTAATTATATCAATTTAATCTCAATGATATTTTTAAAACTTCAACTAAAAAAATGGTGCTCATAGTTTGCTATTTTTAGGACATTTTTAAAAACGCTTGACATGTTTTTTAATGTTTTTTTTTAGACTTTTAGTTCAAAGTGTGTATCCCCTTGCGACATTACTCTGCTTCAATTTTGAAATCACATCCAAGTTCTTTAGCTAGCTTTTTAGCGTCCCTAACATCTTCGTCACCCCAAATAGACCAACTGCCTTTTAAAATATCATTTACATAAATTTCAACTTTATCCCTCTTTAGAATCATGATCTTATTGTTACTCTTACTCATCTGATCTACTTGTTGCTTAATAGCTTCTTCTGGATCAACTTCTAAAACTTTCATAGCAATAAACAGACAAGACATCGCATCTTGTAATTCTTTTTTTGCTTCGTCAATATTTCCTCTCATTAAAGCTTTCAAAGATTCTGCAACTTCTTCGTTTAAGTGACTAATGGCAGTTTTGGGGTCATTGGTCACATATTGTCTATTGTCCCATATAATCTCAATAGCTTTCCTAATTTCCATAATAAACCTCCGTAAAGAAATAATTTCCCATTTTATTATACTATTCTTAAAAACAAATATCAACTATAATGACGATTTATTTGTTTCTAAAAACAAACTCCTTAATTGTAAAACTAAATTCCACTGTTTACCGTAATAGGGGTGGAATTTAGTTTTACAATTAAGGTCGTGAAAACAAGGTTAATTTTCTTTGAAAAAAGTATTGACTTTTTTTGAGAATAGTTTATATTTATTATGGGTGTCCTCTCGTCAAAGAAAGATAGAAATCAAAAGTGGTGGCACAAGCCCTAATCACTATTTAAATTTTTTTTACAGAAAGGAATTGATACTCATGGAGAATTTAGGAAGACATGTTTTAGCAGAATTCTATAATTGCGATGAAAATATCTTAAACGATCACAAGCTTATTGAAAACTATATGGTTCAAGCTGCAAAAGAAGCTAATGCAACTATAGTAACAAGCAATTTCCACATGTTCAACCCTTGGGGTGTAAGTGGAGTTGTTGTAATTCAAGAATCGCATTTAACAATTCACACTTGGCCAGAATATGGCTATGCAGCAATAGACTTGTTTACCTGTGGTGATGAGGTAAACCCTTGGTTAGCCTTTGATTGTTTAAAAAATATGCTAAAAGCTGAAATAACAGAAACCAAAGAGTACCCGCGAGGTATAAATTCGAGAATAAAAAAATATTCATATAAGAAATTAGATGAAATAAAATTCAAACCAGATCTATTTGTGCAAGCGCAATAAAGTCGGTCAGTTGGATAGTTGGATAGGGTAAAGATTAAAGAGGTGAAAATCCTGTAGGGGGAACCCCTTGTAGTTGTCCGTAACGAAGAGAAAAGGTAGGGGTCTTGAGAAAAGAAAAAGATAAAATAAAATATGCTAAAAAGGCTGTAAACAGCCTACTAGGTATATTAAAAAAGGAAGATACTAATGGAATTATGGTATACGGAGAAACAAACAAAAAATGTTCGCCTCTCATTAAAAATAAAAGAGCATTTATTTTCAAGAGAGAGCAAATTTCAAAAAGTAGATATTTTCGAATCCTATGAGTTTGGTAAACTAATGACACTTGATGGACTAGTAATGGTTACCGAAAAGGATGAGTTTATTTATCATGATATGATTGTTCATGTTCCAATGGCTGTTAATCCTAATATGACAAAAATTCTTGTTGTTGGCGGCGGCGATGGTGGAACTGTACGTGAGATAGTAAGATACTCAAACGTTCAGTATATAGATATGGTCGAAATAGACAAAATGGTATGCGATGTTTCTAAAGACTTTCTTCCTACTTTATCATGTGCTTTAAGTAACCCTAAAGTGAATCTTCACTATAAAGATGGCATTAGCTTTATTAAAGAGAAAAAAAATGAATATGATTTAATCATTATTGACTCTACTGACCCAATTGGTCCTGGTGAAGGCTTATTTACTTATGAGTTTTATACAGACTGCTACAATGCTTTGACTGCAGATGGAATTCTAGTTAATCAAAATGAATCTGCGGTCTATGAAAACAATAGGATAGAAACTATAAGAGCTACAAAAAAGCTTAAAGAGATTTTTCCGATTGCAAAAGTATATCAGGCAAATATCCCTACTTACCCCTCTGGTCACTGGTTATTTGGTTTTGCCTCAAAAAAATTACATCCTTTAAGAGATTTAAAAGCTGAAATCTGGAATAACCTTAGTATAAAAACTAAATACTATAATACTGATTTGCATCTAGGCGCTTTTGCACTACCAAATTACATAAAGGAAATTATTAGTGATGGAGATATATAATAAATATCAATTTATTGGCTGTGAGTCGAATTATGAAAAATGTACAAAAGTAATATTTGGTGCTCCCTTTGATGGCACAAGTTCGTTTAAACCCGGATCAAGGTTTGCCCCATCAAGAATACGTATGGATTCTTATGCTCTCGAAACATACAGCCCCTACTTAAACTTAGACCTAAAAGATATAAACATTTACGATGCGGGTGACCTTGAGTTCCCTTTTGGCAATACAAAAAAAGTTCTAGATATTATACACGAACTTGTTACAAGTATTTATGACTCTAACAAAAAACCTTTAATGATTGGTGGGGAACATTTAATTTCACTTCCAGCTATCTCTGCTGCTTCAAAAAGGTACGAAGAATTAGTTGTTTTGCATTTCGATGCACATACAGACTTGCGTGAAGACTATTTAGGCGAAAAATATTCGCATGCAACTGTAATTAAAAGAGTTTGGGACTTGCTAGGTGACAATAGAATCTATCAATTTGGAATTCGTTCAGGTTTAAGAGAAGAATTTGAATGGTCATCTCAAGGACATACGTTTATTAATAAGTTTTTATTCCACTTGTTAGACGATGTTATCAAAAAAATAAAGAGAAAACCAGTATACGTTACAATAGATTTAGATGTATTAGACCCCTCAGTTTTTACAGGTACCGGCACACCAGAACCAGGTGGATTCTCTTTTAATAATATGATGACAATAATTAAAAAGCTATCTTCATTAAATATAGTCGGTGCAGATGTAGTAGAACTTTCTCCAGATTACGATGTTTCAGGTGTATCTACAGCTGTTGCCTGTAAAATAATACGTGAGATGTTGCTAATACTCTAAAGATGTAGCGAGTACTCACTTGTGTATTACTCTTCACTAAAAATAGGATTCAAGTCATAAACCTCTTTAAAATATTCCGCTTTTTTATCTACCTTCTCTCGTACTATTGATATTCCAGCATTATCGATTTTAAATATGCAATTTTCTTTATCAATGATAATATCAGGTATTGTAACATTACCATAATGTAGATAGTCAAGTGAATCCGCAATTCTAAGTATAGCAATTAATTTAGAAAGTGTATCTTTTTCTGAATTTGTCAAAGGTTTATTTTGAAGTTTTACCGTTTTACGATGACTTCTTACAAGAATAGAAAGAAATAGTCTTTCCTTCTCAGGGTATAAATCAAAATCTATATTAAAAAGCACTAAAAACTCAGCGTGCTTATGATGCTTTTGTATTGAAACATAATATCCAATATCGTGAAGAAGCGCGGCATGTCTAAGTAATGCCGACTCCTTTTCTCCTAGCATATGTAAATCTTTTAATTTATTAAATATAGAGATTGACAAACGTGCGACTGTTTTAGCATGTGATTGATCATAGTAATATTTATCACAAAGTGATGTTACTAAGTTGTTATATTTACAATTATTCAAGTTCATCATTTGCTATCATTCCCATTTTTATGAAATATTCAATAATACTTTTCTTCATTTTTCCCTGCACAATTTCTGAATCTTTACCACCATCTAATACAATAAAATCATATTCTTTAATCATTTCGTCAAAATAGTTGGCAATTAAGCTTTGGTAAATTAAAAAACTCTCATATGTATCATTTGAAAAAGACATATCCATGCCAGATTCCCAAAAATTTAACGCTGCATATTTTTTTAAAGCGCGATAAATTAATACTTGAGGACTGACCTTTAAAAAGAAAATCAAATTTGGAATCGGTGCAAATCCAAATAGTTTAACTAACCATTCCTTAGATGCTCCTCTAGCCATATCTCTAGCCATGAGAGTGAAAATATATCTATCTAATAATACAACATATCCAGCTTTAAGTGCTGGTAGAACTTTATTCTCAAGTTGATCTGCAAAATCTGTTGCATAAAGCAAACTAAGAGTTTTTTTTCCTAGGACATTTCCTTCTTTGGCATCTTGAATTGCTTCGCCAATTAAAGTAGAACGACTTAACCCACATGATAAAACTGCATGCCCCTCAGATTCTAGCCATTTTTGTAAAAGCATAATATGAGTCGACCTTCCAGCGTAATCGGGTCCTTCTACTACTATCAATTGCCCTATATAGTCTTTTTCTTTGATGTAGGGTATTCCTTGTCCATAATATCTAAACGCTTGCTTCATCAGAATGCCCCTCCTTCATTTTATTATTATTGTATTTTCCACATACAGGAGGACTAAAATTATTTAATATACGTTTTGTAACTATTTTACGAAGCTTTTTCTGCTGTTTCTCTATTTGTTTAGTTGCATCAATGATTACAAAGTCTTCGTCTTCAGCCATGTTGTCGTACTCTCTTTTTATTATTCCTTGAAAAAGTTTAAAACTCTCTACTTTATCACTTGACAGATTTAAATCCATACCCGCTTCATGATATTTCAGCTCAGTTCTCCCAGAAATAATTCTGTTTATAGAAACTTCAAGAGGCGCTTCAAAATACAACGCTAAATCGGGCTTTACTGCAAATTCATATACGTTTCGGACCCACTCAGAATCACAACCACGAGCGATGTCCCTTGCATAAGCAGTGTAAACATATCTATCAGCCAAAACCAAGTATCCTGCTTTCAAATGAGGTAAAATAGTTTTTTCGTAACGATCTGCAAAATCACTTGCATGAATCAGTGAAAAAGTTGTAGGTGAAAGTTGGTTAAGCTTTTTTGCGCGTTTAGTTGATTTCTTTACCAAAGATGAAGAATTCCATTCTGTGAAAAAGACAGGAATATCTTGATTGACTAGCCAGCATTTCAATAAATAAAGCTGCGTGCTCTTTCCTGAGCCGTCAAGTCCCTCAACAATAATCAATTTGCCTGAATATGATTTGTTAAATCCATTACTTTCAAGTTGCATACTTACATCTCCCTCTTTTAATATATTTAATCATTCGCTAAATTCAATATGTCATGTGCTAATGAAATGTTTTCTCTATTAATTTTTATAGCAGTTTTAAGTATCGACCCTAGCTTTTCTACTATATTACTATCCTCTGACAACAATATATCTTCGTATTTTCTAAAATAGTCTTCAAGACATATTTTTTTATGATTAGCACAAATCAAAGCAGTCAATATATGTTCTCTATGTGTAAGTCCGTCAATATTAATATTAAGTAGAATATATAGAGTATGTTCTTGAAAGCCGTAAAAAGACACAGCAGTTCCTAATGTATGCAGCAACGATGCAATTCTAAGTAGTTTTCTCTCAAACTCTCCAAATTCATAGTATGTAGATAATTGATCAAATAACGCTACTGATAACCTAGATACCTTTTGCACATAGTCCTTTCTTACTTGATATACATCCATCAAGTTTTGCACACTATGCTCAACAACATCATCCGCAATCGAATTAGTATAGTATTTTAAATATTTCTCGTAAAACACACCTTCTCTTAGCCCTGATCCAGAAATCCTTAACTTTTCACTTGATATATAATTCATCAAGTTGCTTGCAATAGAAACCCCACTAACGATAATATCTTCTCTTCCTCGTGATAAATCAGGTATTCTTTTACGCTCACTAATTGGCATCGTTTGTAAGTTGCTATAAATATCTCCTACAGCTTTTTTTGAAACATGATAATCATTTAGGACACCAAAACTATAATTCGTTTTGCCTCTATCAATTCGCCCTATGTTTCTCATAGTTCCACCAACACCAACAACATCAAACCCTGTTGCATTTTTTAACCAACTAATACTCTCAAATTGCGCAGTAATGAAATTATTTAATATGTCAATATTATTTGGTTCATTTACATAGTTGTTAGGAAACATATTTGTTAAGTTCACTGCCCCATAAGGTATGCTAATACTATTAACCATTTTTTTTCTCTCGCATAAAGTAATCTCGGTGCTTCCACCTCCAATATCAACTATAAGTGAGTGGTCTAATTTTAGAGTGTTAACCACACCTAGATACCCATAAAAAGCTTCTTCTTTTCCAGAGAGAGTGCGAAATTTCAGACCAGTTTCATTGTGTATTAAATCTATAATTTCTTTTCCATTACTTGCATTACGTATCCCTGCTGTAGTTACGCAGATAACTTCATCGACATTGCAAGAATTGCAGTAGTTGCGAAAAATTTTCACTGCATTTAAAGTTCTTTTGATTGCCTCAGCATTAATCTTTTTATTACAGTTTATATTTTCGATAATTCTAACATTTTTTTTAAACTCATCTAATAACCTATACGAACCATTTGAATATATTTGCAAAAGCACCAATCGTGCTGTATTCGATCCTAAATCAATGATTACTACCTTTTTTAACATGAAATTCCTCCGTCGACTTAAATTTTAGCATAAGTAAGACTAATTTGTGTTACTTTATGTTAATATTCACCATTGATATAAGACAATAGGGAGAAATCTCTCCCTATGTGAGACCCGGCTGCATGCGCGTGACACACGAGGAACACACACGTGGAAGTTTGACTAACTTTGTTGAGTTTCCCTGAGCGAGCTTTAAAATCGTATGGAATCAGGATGATAATGGTGAAACATTTCCCTATCATCACCTCGAAAAAATATCTTTAACCTCATTCTCTGTTTCAGTAAGCAGATCTAGCTCATTTATCTCTGGTAACTCTTCCAAAGAGGTTAACCCAAACATCTTCAAAAAGTAAATATTTGTCCCATATAAAATTGGCCTGCCAGTTTTCTCGAGTCGTCCTCTTTCTTCAACTAATCCTTTTTCCTGAAGCGTATGAATAGATTTGTCACATTTAACTCCTCTAATTGATTCGACTTCTACTTTGGTTACAGGTTGCTTATAGGCAATAATAGATAAAGTTTCAAGAGTTGCACGAGTTAGCCCCTTCTTCTGCTTAGGTTCTAATAAGCTTTTTATATATTCGTGATGTTTAGGTTTAGTAGCTAATTGATAATATTCTTCCATTTTGATTATCTGCAAACCTCTTTTTTCATAACTGAACTCGTCTGACATTTCATTAATCGATATTTCTACTTCATCCTTATCAACATCGATTAGTTTACATAATTCTTTTATTGACAACGGTTCAGACCATGCAAACAATAACGCCTCTATAATTCCTTTCAATTCATCTTTGTTCATTAGCTACACTCCAATTTCTTTTTCAATTCTCTTTTCTCTTTATTTAGGGTAACCACAAGGGATTGTCCCTACAGGTTTTTATCTTTATCTTTTCTTAACCAACTTTCCAACTAACCAACTTTAAGTTCAAGAGTTATCTCATTAAAACACGAATTCTGATACACAGTTATTCTTTCTAGTTTTATTAGCTCTAAAATCGCTAAGAAAATTGTAATTATTTCTCCTATGCTATTAGACAATAAAAAAAATTGGTTTAATTTCAAAGTTTTCGAAGTCTGTAGCAAATCTAGAATGACCTCTATTTTTTCATCTACTGTGAAATGTTCTTTTTTAAGTTGATGAATATTAGTTCGAAAATCAATTGAAATATTGTTTTTCTCAATAATTTTTTGAAAAGAAACAAAGATGTCTTGTATAGTTGTGTTGTTAAAGCACTCCTCATTTTCGTCAGAAACAATTTCATCCTTTAGTTTGTAGAAAATTTTAAAAAACTCTTTTTCACGTTCTTTAAACATTTCAGCAATAATTTTATATTTTTTATATTCCAACAATTTTCTAACTAGTTCATTTCTCGGATCTGCATCTTCGAGTTCTAGCTGTTCTCCCTCCTCTAGTTCAACTGGTAAAAGCATTTTTGATTTTATTTCTAGTAATGTAGCAGCTAATACTAAAAACTCACTTGTTGTATCTAAGTTAAGCTCGTCCATAGCTAGTACGTGTTCAATGTATTGTTTGGCTATTTCATGAATTGGTATATCATAAATATCAATTTTGTTCTTTTCAATAAGCTGAAAAAGCAAATCAAATGGACCCTCAAAAGATTCAATCTTTATTCTGTAATCCATATTAAACACCAAACACAATTTGCATAAATACAATCAAAAAATTAAATAAATAATTAACTATTGGAAACAATATTTTGCTAATTGCACCTGTGAAAAGTAAAGCCAGTAAAATAAAATAAGAATATTTTTCATACTTATATACTGTATATTCCCATTCATCAGGGATTAGTGAAAATAAAATTTTTGACCCATCTAAAGGGGGTATGGGTAGTAGATTAAAAATCGCTAGAACTAGATTTATCATAATTGCATTGATTAAAATTCTGACAACTAGTTCATTTGATCGAAGTTGTATTAACACTCCTAAAGCTATTGTTAAAATAACTGCTAATACCATATTTGTAAGTGGTCCTGCCATAGCAACATAAAGCATACCAAGTTTTCTATTTTTAAAATAATTTGGGTTAACTGGAACAGGCTTAGCCCACCCAAATCCTGCGAAAATCAGCATTAAAAAGCCAACAACATCAATATGCGCAATGGGATTTAGCGTTAATCTTCCATTATTTTTTGCAGTAGAATCTCCTAATAAATATGCTACATACCCATGAGCAAATTCGTGAAACGTAATGGCAAATAAAATCCCTGGCAATACTAGTATAATTCTATTTATATCGAATGGAAGCATATTTTTCTCCTCTCAACTTAGCAGTTATGTTAATTGCAAATTCTAATTCTTCTTCTTTAGTTTTCAAAAACCCTTTTAGCTTAGCCTTAGTCACTTCGTCTAAAATCACCTTGTAAATTGGTCCTGGTTCAACCCCTAAAGTTTTCAAATCTTCGCCAGTTATTTTAATTTGAGTTGTTCTAAGTATGTTGTGAAAATATAACAAATTGTTCATAATTAACGAATTGTCACAGTTATTATAATAAAAAACAATTGTCTCAATTGGTAAGGACTTAAGTGTATTATATATTGAAGATACTTCCACATTTGTTTGTCCTAGCGATTTATATATTTTTTCTTTGTTTTTTAGTGCCTCTATTATTTGTTTTTCATATGTCTTGTACTCAACGAACTTTCCTATTACAGATGTTACGTTAGATTCAGAAAGAACACTTAACAATTCCATAATTATTAGTATGCGTTTTCTTATTGTATAGTCTTTTTCAAGATTAAATTTTTTTATAGAATTATTTATGCTTTTAATTTTCATTATAATCTCATCATCTATTTTAAACGTGGGGTGTATTGTATCAAGTATTTCAAACTCTTTAAATAGTTTCAAGCTCAAACATACATTTTTCTCTCTTAAAATATATGAGATTTCTTCTCTTACTCTATCACTACTAAGCTTTTGAATCAAACCATCTTTTACTGCTTGCTTTATAAAACTTTTACTCTCAATTTCAATTTCGAAATTGTATCTTGCCGCAAATCTTATTGCCCTAAAAATTCTAGTCGGGTCTTCAATGAAGCTCAAATTGTAAAGCACCCTAACTTTTCCTTTATTAAGATCCTCTAATCCACCAAAAAAATCGTTTAATCTGCCATATTGCTTTTTGTTAAGACTCACTGCCATACAATTAATTGTAAAATCGCGTCTAAAAAGATCACTCCAAATAGAACTTCTTTCCACCTTTGGTAAAGCTCCTGGATATTCATAATACTCACGTCTTGCAGAAACAAGATCTATTGAGAGACCATCTTCAAGCGTTAATACAGCAGTAGCAAATTTCTCATGCTCTAAGACCTCACCACCTAATTCTTCTCTTAATTTGTGTGCAAAATCAATACCGTCACCATCAATAACAAAATCTATATCCCAATTAGGTAAGTCAAGGAATAAGTCTCTAACAAATCCTCCAACCACATATACTTCGAAGTTCAATGAATCACCAATTTTCCCTGCAGAATTAAGCACTTTTTGAATCTTATCAGGTAGTTTTTTTATTAAATCTGTAGTATCGATTTCGTCATCAGACAAATTGAATGTTTTCTTATACCAGTAAGGATGGTCTTTTCCATATAAAACACGCAACATATCTGTTCTTGTAACTATCCCAATTATTTTCTCATCTTCCACAACAGGTAATCTTCCTATGTTGTTTTGCACTAACAATTTATTAATTTCGTTAAACGGAGTATCAGGATTAATTGTTTTTACTTGCCTAGTCATGAAGCCCTTTACAGGTGCATGCTCTAAATTATGCACAATTGCTTTATCAACATCAGTCCGTGAGATAATTCCTACCACTTGTGTTCCGTTTAATACTGGCATTCCCGTATGCCCATATCTTAGCATAATCTTATTTACTTCTTCAATTATCATATGATCATAAACCACTTTTACTGGTTTGCTCATTACTTCTCTTGCTGTCATCTGAAATTTAATATGTTGATGCAGTGATAAAATCAACTGTTCCTTAACTATACTCACAACTCCATCTTTAATAGTAGCTGATGCTGCTTTATTATGTCCTCCTCCATGAAACTGTTTTAAAACGCGAGGTACATTAATTTCATCAGGTACACTTCTACCTATAATATAACATCTATTTGACATTCTCACTACCAAAAAAACAGCATCGCAATTTTCCATTTGAATTAATTTCTCAGCCATTGTTCCTAACTCACCAACATAGCTTTCTCTCTCAGTTGTAGTTATCACTATATTATATCCGTTTATTTCGTATTTTTTTGCTTTTTTTATCAGTTCCGAAAATAATTGATTATGTTCATCACTGAAAGTAACTGTTAAATGCTCATTTATTATGGATAAATTCGCACCATTTTTTAATAAATAGGCTATCATTTCTGCGTCATGGTAAGTTGTATGAGAGAATGTCAAACAATTTGTATCAGAATAAATTCCCAAAGCAAACAATGTTGCTTCAAAAGTTGAAATTTTGATATTTTTCTTTATAATCTCTTTAAGTAAAATTGTTGTACACGCGCCATAAGATAGAATAGTTTTATTAGCATTTTTTATTGTGCTATCAGTGATTGGATGATGATCATAAATAGTAATAGGAATACTTGAGTCAACTAATTTTTTAAATTTTCCAATTCTGCTGTCTGTGTTAACATCAGTGATAAACAATTCTGTAATATTTTCTAATTTTGCAGATTTTGCATTTTTTATTGTAAGTATGTTCTTATACATACTTACAAATTTTTTTACTTCTTCACTTACCTTGCCTGTAAAAAACAAAACTGCATCCGTATGTATCTTAGAGCAAGCTATCATACTTGCTAAGGCATCGAAATCAGTATTTTGATGACTGATAATCACTTTCATTTATACACCACCTATCATATGATTTAGTTAATTATACCACAACTCGGTTGTTCAGCAAAAAAAGAAAAAGAGTCTACATATTGCTGTAGACCAGAGTATTTTTCATGCTGATAAAAAACAGGATAAAATCAAACTGCAGAAACTATGATACATTAATGACTAATAAACTTCTCAAACATTCTTGAAATGATATTTAGAAATGAGGCTTTTTTTACATCTACTTCAGCAACTATATCTATACTGCCAATTTCTTCACCGTGTAACGTTATAATAATTTCACCAATTTTATCACTAGCTTCAATTGGAGCGGCTACTTCTTCGTGTAAAGAAACAGTTTTCTGGATACTATTGCTATCCTCTTTTCTAACTAAAATACTTAGATTCTTAGAAGCGACAGCATTTATTTCTAGCAAATTACCTTTATTAATACTGACTCTACCAACTTTCGCAGATTTGTTGACTATTTTTATACTCTGATAATTTGCAAAACCATAGTCTAACAGTTTAGCTGTCTCCGAGAAACGAATAGCAGATGTAGGAGACCCCATGACTACTGCAATAAAAGTTGTTGAATCTCTGGTTGCGGATGCGGATAAACAATGTTTTGATGCTCTTGTGTAACCTGTTTTAATTCCAGTAGCACCTTTATAATATCTAATAAGTCTATTCGTATTTACAAGTTCTTGAACCGAACCCTTCCTACCAACCGTAACAGTGTCAATCCATGTGGTAAGCCATCTATGAACTTCTTGATGTTTTAAGAGCTCTCGTGACATTAATGAAACGTCATATGCTGAAGTAACATGACCTTCTGCTGGTAGCCCTGTAGTATTAAAAAAACTCGTATTCTTCATGCCTAATTCTTTAGCTCTTTTATTCATTTTTTTAACGAAAGTTTCTTCAGTTCCTGAAATGTATTCAGCTATTGCTACACTTGCATCGTTTGCAGATCTAATAGCAACACCTTTCATCAATTCTTCTACTGTTTTAATCTCACCGGCTTCTAAGTATAGTTGAGTCCCACCCATACTTGAAGCGTGCTTACTAATTAAAACTTCATCTTCTAAAGAAATTTTGTTACTATTGAGTGCTTCCATTGACAAAAGCATAGTCATGATTTTAGTAATGCTAGCTGGCGGAAATGCATCATGAATGTTCTGTTCGTACAATATAGTACCTGTTGCTTCATCAATTAAGATTGCGGATCTTGCATCAATATCAAAAGGTTGTGCATTTACTACGTTTGTTAATGAAACTAGACAAAGCAAAACCACAATAAACACACTCATCGCATTAAAACCTGATTTCATAAAAAAAACCTCCCAAATTGTATTTTCTAATAGGTTTTCCATCAAGCTTATTCATTATACAAAAGAAGCCTTTTATTATTCTTATTTATTTTTTTCTATTCCTTTATCATGTACAATGCCATAAATCAAAGGTCTTGTAATCGGTTTTTCTTTAGTAATTTTAAAAGCAGCAACAAGCTTCTCTACAGCTAAATCTCTTTTTATCTCATCATTATAATGAATATATGCTAGAACTTCACCTTTTTCAGCTAAATCGCCTACTTTTTTATCTAAAACAACTCCTACAGACAAATCAACAATACTGTCCTTTGTTTCTCTGCCTGCACCTAAGTGTGAGGCAGCAACACCTACATCCATAGCTTTAATTTGACTTATAAATCCCGTCTCGGAGGCTCTTAATACGTATACATAATTTGATTTTGGCAGCAAGTCTGTGTTATTAATATATTTTACATCCCCACCTTGACTAGAAATAAACACTTTAAAGACCCTTAATGCCTCTCCAGATTTTACTGATTCTTGTATTTTTTCCCTACCTTCTTCAACAGTCAAAACTTTTTGGGCAAGCAAAAGCATATATGCTCCTAAAGTTTCGCATAACTCCGTAAAGTCTTGAGGTCCATTCCCTCTTAATGTCTCTACAGCTTCTTTTACTTCTAAACTATTGCCTATTGCTAGACCTAATGGTTGGTCCATATCGGTGACTATTGCAATTGTATCTCTATTCATTTTATTACCTATTGATACCATTTCCTTACCTAACTCAAAAGAAGAGTCTAAATCTTTCATAAAAGCACCATTTCCTGTTTTTACATCAAGTAATATTGCATCTGCACCTGCTGCAAGTTTTTTAGACATAATGCTACTTGCAATTAATGAAATATTATCTACTGTTCCAGTAACATCTCGAAGTGAATACAATTTTTTGTCTGCAGGAGCTAGATCGTTTGTTTGCCCCATAACAGCAATTTTAATGTTATTAACATTTTTTATGAATTCGTCTATGGAGAGTTCTACAGAAAAGCCTGGTATTGATTCTAGTTTATCTATTGTGCCACCTGTGTGACCTAGTCCTCTCCCTGACATTTTTGCAACAGGAACTCCACATGCTGCCACCATGGCACCTAAAGCGATTGTAGTCTTATCTCCGACGCCTCCTGTACTATGCTTGTCAACTTTGATTCCATCTATTTTCGTTAGGTTTACCAATTGACCAGAGTTCATCATAGATTCTGTTAAATAGGCTGTTTCTTCTCTTGTCATTTTTTGAAAATATATCGCCATTAATAATGAGGATATTTGATAATCTGGGATTATTCCTTCGGTATATCCCTGAACAAAAAAATCAATTTCTTCCTTGCTAAGAGCTTCATCATTTCTTTTCTTCAGTATTATGTCTACTATATTCATTAAAGCTGCACCTCATTTAATATACCTTTTACAAGTTTAATAAACTTTGGTTTAGTTTGACTTGCCATTTCCATTACTTGTTCGTGACTAATTGAATGTAATTGATCAGGAATTGCCATGTCTGTAACACACGAAATTCCAATGACCTTAATTCCTGCATGACTTGCAACAATAACTTCTGGTACAGTAGACATCCCTATTGTATCGGCACCTAGTCTTCTAACCATAGTTAGCTCAGCTTTTGCTAAATAATTCGGACCAGAGATAGATAGGTAGACTCCTTCAAATGTTTGTACTCCAAGATTTTCACCCACCTTATGTGCTAACTGAACTAAGCTACTATCATATGCATTCGACATATCTGGAAATCTCGGGCCAAGAGATTTTTCATTTTTGCCGATTAATGGATTTTTTCCCGTAAAATTAATATGGTCATTAATAATCATTAAAGCTCCAGCATGTAAATGAGGATTTAATCCTCCGCATGCATTAGTAACTATAATCAACTCTACACCAAGTTTTTGCATAACTCTTACGGGAAATGTTACTTGTTGCATTGTGTATCCTTCGTAATAATGAAATCTGCCTTTCATTGCTATTACTTCTTTACCTTCTAATCTTCCAAGTACTAATTTACTAGCATGTCCTTCAACTGTAGATGTAGGGAAATTCGGAATATCTTTATAGTCAATACTAATTCCCTTAGTAATTTGATCTGCTAAACCACCTAAGCCTGAACCTAAGATTAAACCAATTTTAGGATTTTTACCAGTTTTCTTAAATATGTATTTACTTGTTTCATTAACTTTTTTTAATAAATCAATCATTTTAACTGCCTCCTCATTTATTATGTTGTATATGTTTTTTATCAACCGACTGAGCCACCTAGTTCTTTTAATGAATACTAGGGAAGACAACTAAAGGCGGTTTTCCCGATGTTCCTTATAAGTTTTGTCAATTTATATTTTCAATAAAATTTGCTTTATATATGAGATAAACTGTGTTTTTACCATTTGTGTTGTTTCAATGACTTCATCGTGACTTAAGGGTTGATTCAAAATACCCGCTGCCATGTTACTTATACAAGAGATTCCTAACACTTTCATTCCACTATGCACTGCAACCATAACTTCAGGGACTGTCGACATTCCGACAGCGTCTCCTCCAATAAATTTGACTAACCTAATTTCAGCAGGGGTCTCATACATTGGACCTGTAAAAAAAGTATACGTTCCTTTTCTTACTTTCATTCTTATTAACTTTGCTACTTCTTCTGCAATTCTAATTAGGCCTTTATCGTATGCATTTGACATGTCTGTGAATCTTTCACCAAGTTCATTATAGTTTTTACCTATTAAAGGATTACTGAATGCAAAATTAATATGATCTTCAATTATCATAAGATCACCTGGGTCAAATTCAGTATTTACGCCGCCAGCAGCATTAGTCACAATTACTGTATTTATCCCTAGAGCTTTCATAACTCTAACTGGGAAAGAAACTTCCTCCATAGAATAACCTTCGTAATAATGAAATCTTCCCTTCATGGCTAAAACTTGCTTTCCTTTTAATTCCCCACAAACTAATTCACCCGCATGGCCCTCAATCGTAGAAATAGGGAAATGAGGTATTTCGTTATATGGGATAATTTGAGGACTATTAATTTCATCAGCTAAAACTCCTAATCCTGAACCTAATATTAGTCCTACCTTTGGTTTCTCTCTTAATATTTCTTGAATGTAGCTAGTTGTTTGTTCTATTTTTTCTATTAACGTCATTTGATTCACTCCTTTGTTTTTTAAGTACTAATTTAGCAAAACTCTTTCCTACACCTGTATTTGGGATCTTTAACAAATCTGAAATTGTTCTAGCTATATCAGCAAATGATTCTCTTGTCCCTAAATTAATATTGGAACTAATTTTTTTCCCATAAACAAGTATAGGTACGTATTCCCTAGTATGGTCTGTCCCTTTAAAAGTGGGGTCATTTCCATGGTCTGCAGTGATTATTAATACGTCATCGTCTTTCATTGCAGATAATATCTCGGGTACTCGTTTATCAAAATCCTCTAATGCTCTCTTATAGCCTTCAGGATTTCTTCTATGCCCATATTTAGCATCAAAGTCTACAAGATTCGTAAATATTATACCCTTACTTTCTTTTTTCAAAGTCTCTATGGTAGCATCAACTCCAGACATATTGCTCTTAGTATGTAATGCACTTGTGATCCCCTTTCCATTAAATATATCTTCTATTTTTCCGATTCCTATAACATCTAACCCCTCATTTTTAGCTAGGTCTAAAACAGTTTCAGAAGTAGGATCTAAGGAATAATCTTTTCTATTAACTGTTCTATTAAAATTGCCAAGTTCTCCATCAAAAGGCCTAGCAATAATTCTTGCTACTGCATTTTCTCCGATCATAAGCTCTCTTGCTATCTCGCACATTTTATATAATTCTGGAACCGAGATTATATCTTCATGTGCAGCAATTTGAAATACACTATCTGCAGAAGTATATACAATTGGATATCCTGTTTCTAAATGTTCTTTACCCAAATCTTCAATAATTACTGTTCCAGAAGCTGCATAATTACCTAAAGTATTTTTACCTATTCTTCTTTCAAACTCTTTCATAATATCGTCTGTAAACCCGTTAGGAAAAGTATTAAACGGTTCTTCAACATACAAACCTGTCATTTCCCAATGCCCTGTGGTTGTATCTTTGCCAGAAGAAAACTCATTAGCGCGCCCAAAAGCTCCGCTTGGACTAGATATTGGCTCTACTCCTTTTACTTCAGCTATATTCCCTAATCCTAAAGCCCTCATATTGGGCAGTGAAATCCCGCCAGTATGAGAAGCAATATTTCCTAACGTGTTGGCACCATAGTCACCATATTTTTTAGCATCTGGCAGATATCCAATGCCCACACTATCTATAACTAAAAGTAGTACTCTGCTAATCATTATTCTTCCTCCAATCTTCTATATGTTAGCGTTAAGCGGTGTTGCGATCCTTCGACTTCGCTCAGGATGACAAAGGATGGGTTTACCATAAAACCTTTAACACTGCCTTTTTCTTATGCTCTAGGATGCGTATTAACATACACATCTTTAATTCTCTTTTTTGTTAGATGGGCATAAATTTGTGTAGTTGATATATCTACATGTCCAAGTATTTCCTGGATAGAATTTAAATCCGCCCCATTGTGTATCATATGAGCTGCAAATGAATGTCTTATAATCTGCGGAGTAATTGTTTTGTTTATATTGGCCTGTTTAGAATAATACTTAATAATTTTCCATACCCCTTGACGTGTTAAACCTTTTCCAGAGTTGTTTAAAAACAGTATCTGCTCATCAGGATTTTTCACATGTATTTTACGATACTCTCTTATATATTCCTTGACTGCATTTAAAGCTATTTTCCCAACAGGAACAATTCTCTCTCGCTCTCCATTGTAACATTTTACAAAGGATAAGTCTAAAAAAATATCATCAATTTTCAGTAAAATAAGCTCAGTAACTTTCATTCCAGTAGCATATAATAGTTCTAGCATTGCTTTGTCACGAGACCCCTTTGCACTGCTGTTTTTAGGCTGACTTAGCAGATTGTCAATTTCGCTAATCGTAAGTATAACAGGCAGCACTTTTTTAGGTTTTGGTGCTTCTAAGTTAAATGTAGGATCATTTTTAACTAAATTCTTGTATATTAAGAAACGATAAAAAGTCTTCAGCGAAGACAAATTTCTAGCTATTGTAGATGCAGATTTCTTTTCTTTTTGAAGAAAAAGCATATATGTAATTATACTTGTTTTATTAGCAACATTTATGTTCTTTATATTATTATTATGTAAGTAAAGAATGTACTGCGAAATATCACGCTTGTACGATTCTAGCGTGTTTTGAGAAATGCGTTTTTCATCAGCTAAATATGTTCCAAAATCATAAATAAGTTCATACATACAAAAACTCCTTTGCTTCTATAACGTTCAATTCTTACATATTCAACAAATTTCATGAAAATCCTGCTTAAATCTAAAAGCAATCCCCAAAATTGCATCTTAAATCATATGGAGCCTTTGTTAGTTATCAGATAAATCGTAGAATTAATGTCATAACGAATGGAGCAACAAAAGCTTCAAACACAGATGCTACTACCAAAATGCAAGTTAAACAAATCTGAACAAAGCTATACGTAATCAGTTGATTTGCAAATTTATTATTCTTGATTTTGTTTGCTTTTTTTAGTATTATTTCAATAGTAAAACTTAATGCAAATACAGACGCAATTATTAAAACTGTTACGTTAATAATGACATGTGGCAAAACGGCAAAAAATGAAATCAAAACTCCAAAGCCAGCTAGTTCTTTTGCAAGCAAGCCTACTGTGAAGCCTATAGTAAAACCTTCAAATGCTAATATTATTAAGACCAAAGGCGCTCCAATAACACTAATACCAAGAAAGTAGATTAAAAGCATTATCTGTGTATTATTAATGATTGATTGTCTAAAAATACTCAAATTTTCAATTTCTGTACTTCTCAAAAAACTAAAAAATCCTTTTAGATAAGAAACTAATTCCCGCTCTTGATGCATATTTAACTCGTTTACAGTAAAAGCACCAATAAAAATTCCTATTAAAAACCCACAAGATACAACAGTATACAGTGTTAAATAATCTTTTACATGTTTTTTAAAATAATCTAAGATCATGCTAAACAACATACTACATCCTTCGAGCTAGTCATTAAATCGAAGATTCTTTTATAACGACGCAGGCAGATTTATTGCCTGACAATGATTTTTTTGATAATATAATAATGCAATGATTGTTTTACTATCTGTAATTACCCCCTCGTCAACCATCTTTATTGCTTCTTGAATATTAATTTGTACTACTTCAATGTATTCATTTTCATCAAGATCAAGATCCCCAACTTCTAAATTTGTCGCCATAAATAATTGTATTTTTTCATTTGTAAAACCAGGGCTAGTATAGAACTGCATCACTTTCGTAATCTTAGAAGTTGAAAAACCTGTCTCCTCTTTTAATTCTCTTAATGCAGCAAACTCTGGGCTTTCATCATCTTCGATACGTCCAGCTGGAATTTCTAAAATGAATTCTTCTACTGCTTTTCTATATTGCTTAACAAAAACTAATTCATTGTCGTCAGTAATAGCTAAAACACAAACACCTCCCGGGTGTTCAACAATTTCTCTCCTTGAATATTTTTTACCTGGCAATTCTACCGTATCTACTCTCAAATTAATGACTTTACCTTCAAAAATACGTTCGGTTTTCATTGTATTTTCTTCGTTTTTCATCTAATTCCTCCAGTATTTCACTATCTATTTTCTTTTAACAGTCTGTTGCTATATTTCGCAGCTGACGCGCATGTCAAAAAAAATTCTTTGTATTGAGAAAAATTTCTACCCATTGTTGTAAAGGGTATATTAATTTCGGCTAAAACTTGTGGCACTATATTAATCTCCTCTTCTACAATATAATGTTTCTCTCCTAATTTCAAGTCAAAAATTTGTTTATTTATGATTTTTTTTATAACAGTCTAGTTTGGGAATGATTACCGTAGTTCTGCATTTCACTATTTTGTTTAACACAGTCAAGGAATGATGACTAATGCCGTAATGTCGCTCTCTTTTATCTGCGAAACTAAAGTGTATTAATAGCTACTTCATATATGCTATTTGAGCTAATCAAACTAATGAATCCAGCTATAAATCCGCCAATTACAGCCTTTAATCCTCCTGTTGTCAACTTTCCTTTAATCAAATAGCCAATATGTCCTTTAAAGCCACTCGTGAGATTTTCACCTAGTAAATCATCAATTATTCCTGCAAATGAAATTGAAAGAACACCACATAAAAAAATAAGCAATATTGAATGTTGTAAAATTAGAAAAACTGCTGCAATTGAAAAACAAAATATTACTACAGGAACGAGCACAATCCCCATACATGTAATAATTATTTCTCCACGAAAATTTTTTTTGACAGCATTACTCTTCAGTAAAAATTTATGTACTGTAGGAATCAAGAGATGTGTCAACAAAGAACTACTGGTGAATAGCATAAAAATCTCCATGATTCAACTTCTTTCTAATTGCTCAATTTTAATGTATATTTACGAAGAAGCATATACAATATATGATAAAATTGTTTTCCTCTGTGCAGAAAACCCGCTAAATCTCTTCCAGTTTCGCAATGAGTCATCATAACTTCTACTTCTTTTACAATATAACCAAGACGGAATACTTCTATTAGCATTTCCAATTCAATACCAAACCCATTGCTTACAAATGATACGTTTTTCAAAACTTCTTTTTTAAAAGCTCTTTGCCCAGAAAGTATCGAAGTAAAACACTTACCTGTATTTACGTACAAGCCTATTTGAGAAAGTTTTTTTGTTAATCCGAAACCAGCTTTAGAATTCTTGGTCTGTATTTTTGCAATCGTCACATCAGCATCATTCGATAGTACAGGGTTAATAAGCTTTATGATTTGATTGGCACTAACTATAATATCTGCATCAAGAAAAATTATTATATCTGCGTAACTGAGTACATTTTTGATGCCGATTCTTAACGCTACGCCTTTTCCGCCATTTTTCGATAGTCTAATTAGGTGAACTTTTTTAAATTTTAGAACTTGTCTATATGTTTTATCAGTTGATCCATCAGAAGTCTTTTATTGTCTTTTCTCAGTTTTATGAGTTCATTTTCTTCATCAGACCTATTATCCTTCTCTTTAAAGGAACCGCTATTTTTATGCTGAATAATCCAGTTACTTAATGCTGATGACGATAACTCATACTTT
>JAJOKP010000064.1:0-83 GCA_021129775.1 Clostridiales bacterium | reverse complement strand
CAGCGCTGCTTGCTTTAAAATATCATTTTCCATCAGAAGTCTTTTATTGTCTTTTCTCAGTTTTATGAGTTCATTTTCTTCAT
>JAJOKP010000084.1 GCA_021129775.1 Clostridiales bacterium | reverse complement strand
TTTTAGAGTTTCCATAGTTAAAAACAGAAGTTGTTTATCCAATTTTAAATTACGATATCTGAACTGTAACGATGTCACTTTTTAAAAAAAAATCTACATGAAAGGGAACTAAAGTTCGAGCTTGAATAGCAGATAGTATTTAGTATATAATTGAACAAATAATTCGAAAATAGGAGATTTTTTAAAAAACAGAAGAGAAAATTTTGATTTTTGCAAGTGTGAGCAATTTATTGAGAGGAGAACATCTATGAAGTGGCACGAAAGAGGATTTATTAGCGAAATTTTGTCTAATAAGAAAAATATTGGAAACTTGCTAAATAAGTATACAGCTCTTAGCATGCTAGTTATAGTGATGACAGCTATATCATTGCATGGGATATATAACCACCAAACAGAGGAAGAGGAAGCTTTCTCCAAAGCATATGAAGTAGCAATTCAGGGTGTGCCGTTTGCTATTGTAAGAAACAAAGACGAGTTTTGGAATGCATTAGAGGATGCGAAAAAGCAGATACAGGTAATGCATGAAAAAGAAGTTTTAATATCTGACGAGATTAGTTTTGCGGAAGTTAAAACTTATAAGGGTGAAGTAACAGCTCATGAAAATATGGTAAAAAGTATCAAGAGATTATCAGACGTTAAGGTAAAGACTGCCGCTATTGTTATTGATGGCGAAACTATAGTACTACTTGACAACACAGAAATCGCCTGGGAAATACTAGATGAACTAAAAGCAGAGTACTCAGAAGGTGATGACGTTGAGTATATATCTGTGGAGTTTTACGAAAATGTAGTTGTTGAAGAATTATTTATAACTAACGGTGTTATCAGAAATAAAGAAGAAGCTCTTTATTATTTAAGAAAAGGGACAGACGAAGCAAAAATTCATACAGTAGTGCCAGGAGAAAATTCTTGGGCAATAGCTAAAAAATATAAGTTGACGGTAGAAAATATTGAAGAAGCAAACCCAGAAATAAATTCTGCCCGACTAAAGATTGGACAAGAACTAAATCTAATCGTGCCTAAACCGTATATTTCGGTGCTCACAAAGGAATATGCAACTATTACGAAACCAATTCCGTTTGATACAAGATATACAAAAACGAATGCCATATATGCTGGAGATAGGATGATCACTACTCGCGGGGTTCAAGGACAAAAGGAAATTAGATTATTTATTGCAAGAAAAAACGGAGAAAAAGTAGAAGAAGAGATATTGGAAGAGGAGATTATTTTTAGCCCAACGACAAGAGTTATTGCCCAAGGAACTAAACCAAGACCAGAGACGATAGCTACAGGCATTTTCGCAAATCCTACAAGGGGGAGATTGACATCGCCTTTTGGGATGAGATGGGGAAGGCGTCACGAAGGAATTGACATAGCTGCACCGATAGGCACATCAATTATCGCTGCAGACGGAGGATTGGTTACATTTGCAGGTCGTAGAGGAGCGTATGGAAACCTTGTTATTGTTAATCATGAGAATGGTTTTCAGACGTATTATGCTCATTGTCATAGGTTTCATGTTAAAGTAGGAGACCGTGTGCATAAAGGACAAATAATAGCAACAGTAGGGAATACCGGAAGAAGCACTGGACCGCATTTACATTTTGAAGTAAGGAAAAATGGAGTACCAGTAAACCCGATGTCATTTGTTAACTACTAAGTAACTTAATACATCTACACCTTTAAGGTGGATTTTGATGAAGTTTGTCAGGCTACGCCTAAGTCGTTATAAAAGAATCTTTAATTGAAGTACGAGCTAAAGCTCGCAAAACACTATGGATGATACTCTTGAAACTTTGTCAGGCTACGCCTAAGTCGTTATAAAACAAGGACAATTACCAATATTAGAATAACCCAAAACCAACTATTTAAGCCTGTATGAAAACTACTTGCTTTTTTTGCGTTGGAATTTAGATTTGCAACGAGTGTGTTTTTTTGGGGCAAGAAGTCTGTACTATCTGCTATCTTTCGCAAATCAAGTACGCCAGCACCTTGTTCGGCTTGTGTTAGGGGTAGATGAAGTGCACTAACAGATATTATTCTCTTTATTTCTTGAGGCGTTAGTGTTGGGGTTTTTTCTAATAACAGGGCGGCGCAACCAGCTACTATTGGAGCTGCCATTGACGTGCCTGATAATCTTTGATAACCGTTATTGTGGTTGCTTAATGAATGGATATTAACGCCTGGGGCTAATATATCAGGTTTGTTAAACCCATCGATAGTAGGTCCTCTGCTAGAGAAATCTGCAAGAAGCACCTTGTTAGGGCTTTTTGCATTGCGGTCGTCACATGCGCCTACAGAAATAATGCTTGGACTGTTAGCTGGAGAGTCTATGGTTTTTGCTTCAGGACCATTGTTTCCTGTAGCGGCTACTACTGTTATTCCATGACTTGCCGCTTTTTCTACAGCTTGGCAAAGAGGGTCTTCTTTGTAAGAGGTTTTAGGTTTTGCTCCTAAGGAAAGAGTTAAGATTTTAATGTCGTATTTGTTCTGTTTTCTATTATCCACTGGATTCCTGCTATTACATCTGAAATATTTCCAGAGCCATCTTTCCCTAACACCTTTACGCCTACGATGTTTGCATCGGGGGCGACACCCATATGTTTACCGCTCGAGGAAAAAGCGTTTCCTGCAACTATTCCTGCAACATGCGTGCCATGACCATCGTCATCATAAGGTGTCATTTTGTTGTTTACAACATCTTTAAATCCGACTATTCTGTTAGTTGGTCTTATGAGATCATTATGAGGAGTTACACCTGTATCAACAATTGCAACAGTGACGTTTTTCCCGGTGTAACCCAACTCATTAGCATAGTCTGAACCTACAGTAATAGAGGCAATGTCCATCAACTTATAGACTTTATCATCGAGGAATATTTTGCGTATGAATTGCTCTCTTGCAGCACTTCTTATTCCAATAGAAGGCAAATGTGCTGCAACAGCATTTATAAAAATAAATTTATGCTTTATTCGGCCACCAGTTTTAATTACGTATTCCTCCAAATCATCGCAAGTACAGTACTCTGCAGAAATAATAACAGGAATCTCTTCTTCTGAATTTAGTAGTTTTTCAATTATTAAATCTTCCACAACATAGCTGTTTTTAAACACGCTAAGTCCCCCTTTATCAACTTTATATTATAGATTATGCAGAAAAATTGAATAAGTGATGAAAAGATTAAGAACAGTAAAAGAATTTGGTACACATTGGGTTTTTGCTATGCGACTTTTACATACAAAGCATGAATCTTTTTTAGAAGGCAAAATAGAAAGAGTTGGCAAGTCACATACGCATGATAGTGTGTTATAATGACTACGCGTAGCGTACAAAATTTCATCAAAATCCACCGATAAAATATAATTAACTATTTTGATATAATTAAGCGGAAGGGGGTTTTTAAATGAGGAAAAAAATGCGATATTTATTGGCGTGATTTTTATGGCGATTCTAATATTGTGTGCACAGCTAGTAAATGAAAGCAATCAAGATATTACAACAATGTCAATGCGTCCACTAGTTAGAGAAATTGAAAAAACAGTAGTAGTTTTGCATGTAAGGAATTACGATAAATTGGAAACAGAAAATTTTATAATTAGATATAAGCAAGCAAGCGCTGAAACAGCTGAAAAAATTATGAAGATAGCTGAAGCGGATTATGTAAAACTTACAAAAGTCTTCGGGATTTCACATAAAGAAAAAATAGTGATAGTGTTATATGATGGGGAAAGTATAAAGAAGAGTTTTTTGAGACAAGAAGGCAATTTGCCTTTAGGATTGTACTATAGTGGGAGTGTGTATATTAATGTAGAGCATTTAATTGAAAATGAATGGAGCTATGATACACGTTTTTGTCTTGAGAATACAGTGCTTCATGAGCTGGTTCACTTATTTACAGATGTAGTGGGGAACGGCAATTTTCCTACTTGGTTTACAGAAGGGGTTAGTTTGTATTTTGAATACCAATTAAATGGTTACGAGTGGGGGCGAGAAGTAGGAGTGTTGGGCGATGATTATTCAATAAGCAAATTGGAAGACTCATTCTATGACCTAAACCAACATTTGGCTTACACACAATCATTCAGGATAGTTAGAAACTTTGTTGATGAAAGAGGAGTAGTTCAGCTAGTGGAACTAATCTCAAAATTGGGCGAAGGGGAAAAATTAGAAGAGCATTATAACTTGTTTAATTAAAGGTGGATAAAGCAGAATTGAGAATGGAAAAAAAGAAAAACAGTTGCTAAGTTGGACAGGAAAAGATTAAAGAGGTGAAAATTTTACGGGCAACTTTTAGTGGGTGCCTGTAGTTGTGATTAATTTTTTGAATTATCTATGATGAGAGGAAGGAAAATGGAAGCGGACGTAGAATTTATATACAAACACAATACAAAAGAGAACATTAATTCAGTTTGAGCTTCTTTGCCGAGTTACTAGACAATATAAGGAGGGTATTATTATGGGAGAAAAAATACTATTAGTTGAAGACGAGAAGACAATTTCGGATATTGTCAAGTTTAACTTAGAGAGGGAAGGTTACACTGTTGTAACGGCTTTTGATGGAAAAGTTGCGTTAGAAATAGCTGCAGAAATGTCGCCAGATCTAGTTTTGTTAGATGTAATGTTGCCCGAAATAGATGGCTTTCAGGTGTGTAGAAAACTACGCGAAAGTTTTACTATGCCGATACTTATGTTAACTGCAAAAGATGAAGAATTGGATAAAGTACTAGGTTTAGAAATGGGTGCGGACGATTATATTACTAAACCATTTGGAATGAGAGAACTTCTAGCTAGGGTAAAGGCTAATTTGCGAAGAAGTCAATTTGATCATGTAGAAAATGAAGGCAAAATTATTGTGTCGGGGCGTCTCATGATCGATTTTGCAAAGTACGAAGTAAAAAAAGATGAAGTGGTAATAGATTTGACCTCAAGAGAATTTGAGTTGTTAAAATATTTAGGTTTACGTGCGGAACAGGTGTTTACAAGAGAGCAGCTACTAAAAGAAGTATGGGGATATGAATATTATGGAGATATAAGAACAGTAGATGTTACAGTCAGAAGGTTAAGAGAAAAAGTTGAAGATAATTCAAGTAGTCCTAAATATGTTATGACAAAGAGGGGAGTAGGTTATTACTTCAGGAGGGCGTAATATGTTGAAGAGCATTAAATGGAAGTTTATAATAATTTACTTTGTTCTAGTATTTATAGCAATGGCTGTTATTGGTGTGTTTTTAATACAACAGTTTGAGAGTTATCATCTTGGGGTAGTTGAAGGCAACATGACTCAAACAACAAAGAGCATTATGTCATCGCTAAGAGATATAGATTGGGAAAACAATGAGGAAGAAATCCAAAAGAATATTAACTATTTTGACAAAATGGGCATGGAGATTTATGTAATCGACAATGACGTTAACTTACGAATTCTTGCAAGTACAAACTTTTTGTACATTAACAGAAATGCTACTGCCGTTTTGGACACGGAATTAATTATAGGGGCACTTAACGGAAGAAACATGAGTAAAAAATTTACTGACCGGGAAAACATGCGAAGAACAAAGAACATATCACGCTCACTGTACGATGAAGACAGTCGAATTATTGGAGTTTTGTATTTGAGGCGAAACCTTGCGGACGTCTATAATACACTAGAACAATCAAAAACTATATTAACGAAGGCCACGTTGCTAGCGCTCGCTATTACTGTAATACTAGGTTACATTGTTGCAACGAGTATAACAGCACCAATTAATGATGTTACAGTTAAGGTTAAAAAAATGGCGATGGGCGATTTCGATCAAAAAGTCGAAGTGAAATCTAATGATGAAATAGGGCAACTAGCGAGCATGTTCAATTACTTGACTGATAGGTTGAAATCGCTAGTGAAAGAAATTTCTAGTGAGAAGCAAAAAATGGATACAATTATCACCAGTATGGCAGAGGGGCTAATCGCAGCCACAAAAGAGGGGCAGATCATTCATGCCAACCCAAGAGCTTTGGAAATGTTAGGTATGAGTGAAAGGGATGTGTTGGAAAAAGAGTATGATGATATTCTAGTAGATCTCAACTATAAATTGACTCTAGATTACATAAAGAAAAATGAAAGAGACTGGTCTGGAAGTCAACTGATTACGCGAGAGGATAAAACAATTGTAAGAGCAAGTTATGCCCCATATGCAGCGCAGGGTGATAGTTTGGGCGGGATTATTGTATTACTTCAAGATGTGACGAAGCATGAGAAATTTGAAAATATGAGAAAAGAATTTGTTGCTAATGTTTCTCATGAACTTAAAACGCCTTTGACAACAATTAAAAGCTACGCGGAAACTTTACTAGATGGGGCGGTCGAAGAAGCAAAAATGACTCGCAAGTTCTTAAATACTATTAACTCAGAAACTGATAGAATGACGCGTTTAGTTAGAGATCTACTTCAGTTATCTAATATAGATGCGAAGCAGACTAAGTGGGATAAAAAAGCTGTAGATGTTGACGATATTATCAAAAGAGTTATTCACAAATTGGGAATATCAATACGTAAAAATCAACATGAAGTTAGTTATTCTCCGTTAGCAGAAGGAGTAAAAATATTTGTTGATGAAGATAAAATCGAGCAAGTTTTTCTCAATATAATAAGTAATGCAGTTAAATATACTCCAAGTGGTGGAACTATAAAAATTGAAACGAAAAGCATAGGTACATCGCTGCAAGTGTGTATTTTTGACAACGGAATTGGAATACCAGAGGAAGATATGCCAAGAATTTTCGATAGATTTTTTAGGATACATAAAGCTAGAACGAGGGAAATGGGAGGTACAGGATTAGGTCTTTCTATAGCAAAAGAGATTGTAAAGGCGCATGACGGTAGTATCTCTATATCAAGCAATATGAATGAAGGGACAAAAGTCATTATTGTACTTCCTAGCGTTGAAGCTGTGACAGCATCATAGTTGTTGTTGTGTATTCATAAATCACGAATATTAACTACTGCCTTGTAACTAGTTTTTAACCTCACTGTAATGTTACTGTAACACTATTTGTATATAATGTATATGTACGTAAAGGAGGTGACTTATGTGAATCAAAAAAAGACTACAGTAGTATTTGTACTAGTCGTACTACTTGTAATGATAGTGTTATTTTCAACAACTTCATATTCATATGCAACAGGCGGCATTATAGTTGAAACAGCGAGTGAAACTAATAGATTAATTGAGAAAATTTTAAATTTTGAGGAAACTCGAGATAATGAGATAGAGAATCAAACTAGGAAGTATTCTAACACACCAATTGACGAGCTAGATTATAACAGCTTATTCACTGTTGTTGAGCCAATGTTTCCTGTAATTGTTAACACAAAGTGTTTAGCTTTGGAAGTTATAGCTCCGGTAGGAACAAGCTTAAAAATAGAATTATATGCAAGCATGAGTCTTGTAGCTGAGGAAGAAAAGTATATTTCAGTTGAAGAACCAATACTTCTAGAAATTGGTTCTCTCGAACGTGTGTGGTATGAAATAAAACTGAAAAATGGACATAATAAAATTGTGATATCCGCAATTTGTAACGAAGGGAAGCTACATAAAGAAATAATATTTGTGCAAGTTAAGCATATCGAAGAGATAAAAGAATTGCTAACAAAAGAAAGACTTGATAACACTACTTTCAGTATACTAAGCAATGAAATTAACGTTGTAGAGTAGCGAAATGCGGAGTGAGTACAATGAATAAAGAGCGAGCGAAATCAGCGTTGCTAATGATCCTTATAATAATGTGCATAATGCTTGTTCAGAATATATGGTTTGATTTACCGCTACACCAAGTGCAAAAAGTTAGTGCTGAAGAAAATCAAAGAAGAGTAAAAGAAATAAGAGAAGGCGTAATAGTACCAAAGAGAGTTGTGCTTGGTTTTTGGGAAGGTCAAAAAGCTAGCTATTACGCAGTATTGCTTCATGAGGACAGACAAGAGGCATGGGCTATTAGCAGACCTATATTAAACGATTTTTTTAATGGGAATACAGAAATAAAAAGCATACAGAGCGAAGATTATGCAAGTGTTAAGAGGGGCTCTTTTGTTGAACTTGAGTTTGCGGATGGGATGCCCTCTGCGTTAATATCTTCAGTTTTTGGCTCTGCGAGTAATAATATTGTTAAAAGAATAAGAAAGATAGAAAAAATAGTTCTACCTGTTTATAATCCAGGTATTGTATATATGCATGATGGGGATGGGACTATTTTTGAAATAACGCTTAAAATATATAATGATAATAATCTATTATCATTTTTTTTAAATAGGATTGAAGATGATACTTTTATTAAGCATTATAATTTGTTTTCTTTTGTTGAGAATGATGTTATTCTGCCGCTAAACTATGACGTGTCTTTGGTACGTATTTTTGTGAAAAACAGAATTGATATTGAAGATGAATATAAGATTATGAAGAGGGCTCAATCCTTTTTTGATGAAAATTTTGATTTTGTGAGAATGATTAGAGAAACGAGCGGTGCATTCGTCTATTTGTACGGGTTTGCGGAAAAGACTGTGAGAATAAATACTCAAGGCAAAATAGAGTATACAAAAGATATTGCAAATACTTTTAGTTCTAATGTTGTTGATGCGCTTGACGTAGCACTAGCTTTTATTGAAAAACATGATTCTTTCCCTGAAAACACATATTTGTCTGAGGTGAAAAGTATTAGTTGTGGGGAAAATGACGGCTATTTCTTTGGATTTAACTATATTGTTGGAAAGTACTCTATTCAATTTACCGAAAGTGATATGAACCATGCAGTTGAAATCGAAGTATTTGGCAACGAAATTAGAAGTTATGAGTCTTTAATTAGGAACAAGATGGATGCTCCTGTTTTTGTAAGAAGAGAAGTAATTCTTCCCCCACACTCAATAATTGAAAACAACATACAATTATTTAAGGAAAAACATGCGCTTGATTATGGAAAAGAAATCAGTACCGTTGGGAATGAAGATATTATTAAAAGTATAGTATCGGTAGAAATGGTGTATTATGATACCATGGAGATCAGCGAAAGACAATTACTAATTCCTAGTTGGGAAATAACTACAGCGAAAAGAAACTATTTTTTTGATGGGTATAGAGGCAAACTATTGAAACACACAATAAGGCAGGGAACAAACGAATAGGCGTAGGAGGGTTACTTGTGGATTGGTCGAAGGCGAAAAGCGTATTAATAGTTGCATTGATTGTGACAAATATTTTTTTAGTATTCAGTGCTAGAAAAGTGATATTTGGTGAGGGACATGATTACGCTAATATCAACGATTTCGCTGACTATGCTGTTAGTTTTTTAGAAGAAAGAGGGTTGGAAATTGAGGTAGAGATTCCGTCAAGCACAGTATTCATGCCAACTATTACTGTAGAGTATGAGTTTTTCGAACATGCTGAGACAGCAAAAAGGTTTTTGGGTTCTGAGTATGAGGTTATAGATGAGAATACTTTCTCTTCGGGGGGAAAGACCCTTAATATAGAATCGAATAAAATATTAACTCTTTTCGACCATACAAAGAAGAGTAGCAATCGTAAAATTGATAATAAAGAAATAGTTGAATACAGTAAGGAATTTTTGTACAAGCATTCTCTAAAGAGAGAGGAGCTAAGCCTAGAAGAAATAAATACCAACGAAGTGGATGGGGCAGGGATAGTTTATGAAGTCGTATATAAGCAAAGACATGGCGACTTTTTTTTAGGAAATAGTTATGTTTATGTATACGTTAATTATTATGGGGTAATCGAAGCGAGGATAAAGTTGCTCAGAGTTAAGGACACGGGCGAACAGAAGAAAGAAACAATCTCTGCAGTAGAAGCGATAGTAAAAGCATTGGGAGAGATTAAAGCCCAGAATACCGAAACGGTTTCAGTTGCACAAGTAGAATTAGGTTATTATTTCAGTGGAAGAGATAATCGCATACTTGAGTGGGATGTAATAAAATCTGGAACAGCTGTACCGACTTGGAAAATAATGCTGTCGAATGGGAACGTACATTACATAGAAGCAGTGAAGAACTGACGATTTTTTACGTAAAGGCTTCTCAAAAACGAAAAAAAGTGTTATAATGACTACGCGAAGCGTACAAAATTTTATCAAAATCCACCTCTAAACTATAGTTTGGATTTTGATATAATGACTTAGGTGCAGCCTGACAAAATTTCATCAAAATCCACCTCTAAACCATAGTTTGGATTTTGATATAATGACTACGTGAAGCGTACAAAATTTCATCAAAATCCACCAATTGAATATAATTAAAGATTTTGATATAATAATATACGTGAATTTACTATTCGGTACTATAGGCTTCTGTAGATAAAGGGAAACCTTAATTTAGTGTTGTCTTCCGACGGGCGAGTTTATACGCCTACGGTGGAATGTATTTCCTGCTTTCACTTCCCGAAAAGGAAGCGATTTGTTGGTTATTAGAAAATTACAACATGTATAGTGTATTGAAAACAACAAGAAGGTGGTGGATTGCTGACAAAGTCAGTGAATATATGAAAAGAATACAAATAGAAGGTGGCAGAAGACTAGAGGGTAGTGTTGAAATAGGTGGATTCAAGAATTCTGCGGTAGCACTTATTCCTGCTACTATTTTAGCAGGAGGGTTGTGTGTAATAGACAACCTTCCTGACATTAGTGACGTAGATAAGCTATCACAAATTTTACTAAATAATGGTGCAAAGATTAAGAGACAAGGTAATAAAACGATAGAGATAGATACGAGTGGCATAGAAAAATGCTATGCAGACTATGATATGGCGAAAGAATTGCGGGCTTCCTATTACCTACTTGGTGCTGGGCTAGGAAGATTTAAAAAAGCAAAGGTTATATTTCCTGGAGGTTGTTCAATAGGTACAAGGCCTATAGACCAACATATTAAGGGTTTTGAAGCTTTGGGGGCAAGAGTTTCCATTGAGCATGGAATAATTTCGGTGGAAGCCGAAAAATTAGTAGGGGCAGAAATATATTTAGATGTCGTAACCGTGGGCGCAACTATCAATATAATGTTAGCTGCTTCGATGGCAGAGGGAGTGACAACCATTGAAAATGCTGCGAAAGAGCCTCATATAGTAGATGCTGCAAACTTTTTGAATTGCATGGGTGCAAAAATAAAAGGAGCAGGGACAGATACGATAAAAATCAAGGGGGTAGACAAACTAAGAGGTTGCGAACATTCTGTTATTCCGGATCAAATTGAGGCTGGAACATATATGATTTTAGCTGCTGCAACTAAAGGTGATGTCACTATAACTAATATTATACCTAAACATTTAGAAGCGATTACTGCAAAGCTAAAGGAGATGGGAGTGAAAATAACAGAAAACGGTGAAATGCTAAGAGTTGAGGGAAATAGTGCTATAAAGAATATTAATATTAAAACTTTAGTATATCCAGGGTTTCCGACGGACTTACAGCAACCTATGACGAGCTTGTTGTCGATTGCTAATGGCACAGGTACGGTTACTGAGACAATTTTTGAAGGTAGATTTAAACACGTTGGGGAACTTAAGAGGATGGGCGCGAATATAAAAGTAGAAGGAAGAATAGCTGTAATTCAAGGAGTAGACAAGTTATCAGGAGCAAAAGTTGAGGCGACTGACCTAAGAGCAGGAGCTGCACTTATGATTGCAGGACTCATAGCCGAAGGCACAACAGAAATTGAAAACGCGCAGTATATTGAAAGAGGATATAGTTTCTACAGAGAGAAACTAATTAAAATAGGCGCAAAAATAACTGAGATTTAAAGGCTTTTCATAATAGACAGAGGCACAAAGACTTGCAAACACAAGGGGACGGTTCTTTTGTGTCGTCTAAGTGGCGCATGTGTTGACGACACAAAAGAACCGTCCCCTTGTGTTCTACCGTGGAATGTAAGAATGGGGTCAGACCTGACCCCATAGTTTTTGTGGTTTTTTTAAGCCAAGATTAAAAGACTAGGTTTTATTGCACTTTTTACAAACCCCTTTAATATAGGCATGATACTCTGCTATAATGAAATCATTTAGGGAATCAATTTGTCGCTTTGATAGGTCGAAGTTAAAATCGTAAACCTTTTGGCATTTGACGCATTTAAAATGACCATGATGTGTGAGATTGGCATCATAACGCGTTTCGTTCTCTTCGATTAAAATTGACGAGATAATATTTTTCTCTGTGAAAAGGCTAAGAGTGTTGTAAACAGTAGTCTTTGATAAAGTTATTAGTTCAGCCGCAAGCGCAACATAGATTTCATCGACTGTGGGATGAGATTTGTTAGTAGCAAGATATTCGTAAATTTTTATTCGTTGTAGCGATGGTTTTACCCCTTTGCTAGATAAAAAGAATTTGATAGCTTCAGCAGTTGTAGGAATCATAGCAGGAACCTTCTTCCAGTAGATTATTTATAAAAATTAAGGGGACAGGAACCTTGATTTGTCAGGAGATTACTAGTTCAGCAAATCAAGGTTCCTGTCCCTTGATTTAATTCGACATCTCCTTAAACTCTAAGTATAATGGTTACATTTTTATATTAACATCATAATTCGTGCTTGTCAAGTGGAAATCGCATAGCACTTGGCAGGCACATTTTTGTTAGCACCAGGTATTAATATGTGATATAATAAAAGCAGAAGAAGCAAGTAACGATACTTTTATTTGAAGAGAAGGAGACGATTAGATGCTTTTAGAACCGTTGAGAATAGGGAAAAAGACGGCTATTATTCCAATAATTCAAGGTGCGATGGGTGTAGGAGTTTCGCTTTCAAGACTAGCTTCGGCTGTAGCTAATACAGGAGGAATCGGTGTGATTTCAGCAGTACAAATTGGGTTTAGAGAACCTGATTTCGACAGCAATAATGATGAAGCAAATGTACGAGTGCTACGAAAGGAAATTAGAGAAGCTAGAAGATTAAGTCCTAAAGGTATAATAGGTGTTAATATCTTAGTTGCAGTAAATAATTTTAAAGAAATGGTTAAAGCAGCAGTTGAAGAAAATATAGATTTGATTATTGCAGGAGCTGGGTTACCAACAGATTTGCCATCACTAGTTGAGGGAACTGAAACTAAAATAGCACCGATTGTTTCATCAGCTAAAGTTGCTAGATTAATATCGAGATTATGGAAGCGCAGATACGATTATTTGCCAGACCTTGTAATAGTGGAAGGACCAGAAGCGGGTGGGCATTTAGGCTTTTCTATGGAAGAATTGTATTCAGACAAGAAAGCAAACTTAATAGATTTAGTAAAGGAAGTTGTAGAAGTTTTGCAGATATATGATGAAAACATACCTGTAATTGCAGCTGGTGGCATCTATAAGAGCGAAGACATAGTAGAATGCTTGAAAGCAAATGCGTCAGGAGTTCAAATAGCAACACGATTTGTCGCAACACATGAATGCGATGCTGACATTAAATTCAAGCAGGCTTATATTGAGGCAAAAAAAGAAGATATTCAATTAGTGAGGAGTCCCGTAGGGATGCCAGGAAGAGCACTACAAAATGACTTTGTTAGAAGGTTAGAAAAGGGTAGTATTCCGATTAAAAAATGTAATAATTGCCTAAAACCTTGTAATGCAAGTGAGAGTCCGTACTGTATTTCGGATGCATTGATTAATGCTGTTGTTGGAAAAGTAGACGATGGGCTAATTTTTATAGGGAGCAATGTCTACAGACTCGATAAAATTATTTCTGTTAATGAATTGATGGACGAATTAGTCAGTAAACTACCGCTAAGTTGTAAACAAGCCTAGACTCGTAAATGTGCGAATTCTTAAAAATTGTTAATAGTTTAATTAAAATCAACCAATTAAATACAGTTTATGATTATGATATAATGTAATCAGAAATCAGGTAAAAAAAGCTAAAGTCACATACAATGATACTTGGGTACGATTTCCGATACAATAACACAAAGCAAAGTTTTACCACAGACTAAGGAGGAAGTATAATGGCAAGAAAAATGAAGACTATGGACGGAAACGCCGCAGCAGCATATGTTTCATATGCTTTTACAGACGTTGCAGCAATCTATCCGATTACGCCTTCTTCAAACATGGCGGAAAGTGTAGATGAGTGGAGCGCGTATGGTAAAAAGAATCTTTTTGGACAAACTGTAAAAGTGACTGAAATGCAATCAGAGGCGGGAGCAGCAGGAGCTGTGCATGGATCGCTTGCAGCAGGAGCTTTAACAACTACTTACACAGCGTCTCAGGGTTTATTATTAATGATACCAAATATGTATAAAATGGCAGGGGAACTATTACCAGCGGTGCTTCATGTGAGTGCGAGAGCTATTGCAGGACATGCACTTTCTATCTTTGGAGATCACTCGGATGTAATGGCTGTAAGGCAGACAGGATGTGCTTTGCTAGCAGCAGGTAGTGTGCAAGAGGTTATGGATTTAGGTGGAATAGCACATTTAGCGGCTATTAAAAGCAGAGTTCCTTTTGTACATTTTTTTGATGGATTTAGGACATCTCATGAAGTGCAAAAAATTGAAGTTATTGAGTACGATGAGTTTGATAAACTTTTGGACTGGGAGTCTGTAAAGGCGTTTAGAGACAATGCGCTAAATCCAGAACATCCTGTTCTAAGGGGAACTGCTCAGAACCCAGATATATTCTTTCAAGCAAAAGAAGCCGCAAATAGCTATTATGATGCTGTTCCTGATATTGTAGCGGGGTATATGACAGACATCGCAAAATTCACAGGAAGAAAATATGCACCTTTTGTTTATTATGGAGCAAAGGATGCAGAAAATATAATAATTGCTATGGGATCGGTAACAGACACAATTGAAGAAACAATTGATTATTTATTAGCTAAAGGAGAAAAAGTAGGTATTCTTAAAGTACATCTTTACAGACCATTTTCTACTAAATATTTCTTCGATGCTCTACCTGCGACCGTGAAGAAAATTTCTGTATTAGACAGAACAAAAGAACCAGGGTCATTAGGAGAACCACTTTATTTGGATATAAAATCACTATTTACAGGCAAAGATAACGCACCTGTAATTGTTGGTGGAAGATATGGATTAGGATCAAAAGATACTACTCCAATACAGATTAAAGCAGTTTTTGATAATTTAAACAATGAAGAGCCAAAAGATGGATTTACAATAGGAATAGTAGACGATGTAACATTCACTTCATTACCTACAGAGGGGATTTTAAACACAGTTCCCAAAGGTACAATAAGATGCAAGTTTTGGGGATTAGGGTCTGACGGAACAGTTGGAGCTAATAAAAACGCAATTAAAATTATCGGAGATAAGACTGACCTTTATGCTCAGGCGTATTTCTCATATGATTCAAAAAAATCGGGAGGAGTGACTGTTTCTCATTTGAGATTTGGAGAAAAACCAATAAAGTCCCCTTATTTAATTGACGAAGCGGATTTTATTGCATGTCATAATCAAGCGTACGTTTACCAATATGAGTTACTAAAAGGCTTGAAAAAGGGTGGAACGTTTGTACTAAACACTATGTGGAATCACGACGAACTAAATAATAGACTGTCTGTTGCTATGAAAAAATATATCGCAGAAAATAATATTAAGTTTTATACCATTAATGCAACAAAGATTGCTTCTGAAATTGGGTTAGGTGGCAGAATTAACATGGTAATGCAAGCTGCTTTCTTTAAGGTAGCTAATGTAGTTTCTGTTGAAGAAGCAACAAAATATTTAAAAGAGGCAATCGAGCAAACATATGGTGTTAAAGGTGAGAAAATTGTTAAAATGAACTGGAAAGCAGTAGATGAGGGGTTCGAAAAATTAAGTGGCTATGATGTGCCTGCTACCTGGGCAAAATTGACCGAGAAAGCCGAACCAGATGTTGATGCTCCGGATTTTATAAATAACATTCTAAATCCAATGAATGCTCAGCAAGGTGATAGTTTACCAGTTAGCGCATTCATAGGAACAGAAGATGGGACTTTCCCACTGGGAACTACAAAGTATGAAAAAAGAGGAATTGCAGTTAGTGCCCCTGAGTGGCTCGACAAAAATTGTATTCAATGCAACCAATGTTCTTACGTTTGTCCTCACGCAGTTATCAGACCTTTTTTGTTAGATGAAGAAGAGGTTAGTAATGCGCCTGAAAGTTTTACAACGATTAAAACCATGGGGAAAGATTTTAAAGACCTACGGTACCGTATACAAGTGAGTCCGTATGATTGTACAGGATGTGGAAATTGTGTAGACATTTGTCCAGCAAAGAACAAAGCAATTGCAATGAAGCCGATTGAATCACAAATGAAAGTACAAAAAACAAACTGGGAGTATGCCTTAACAATAACAGATAAGTCTGAATTAACTAATATAGAAACAGTAAAAGGGAGCCAATTTGCACAACCTTTATTTGAATTTTCCGGTGCCTGTGCAGGGTGTGGAGAGACTCCGTACGTTAAACTCCTTACTCAATTATTTGGTGATAGAATGATGATTGCAAACGCTACTGGATGCTCGTCTATTTATGGTGGGAGTGCGCCCTCAGTACCGTATTGTACGAATAAAGATGGTAAAGGACCAACATGGGCAAACTCGCTGTTTGAAGATAATGCAGAATTTGGTTATGGGATCTTCCTAGGTGTGCAGCAAATAAGAAATAAAATAGCTCTTACCATGACGGAGCTATTAGAACAGAACATCACATCCGAATTGAAAGCATCGTTTAAAGAATGGATTGAAGCAAAAGAAGAGGGAAAACTGTCTAAAAAAGTTTCGCTAGATATGCTTCATTTATTAGAGGCGGAGAAGGATAATAAGCTAGTAAAAGAAATAATTGAGAGAAAGGATTTCTTAATTAAAAAATCTTTCTGGATTGTCGGTGGCGATGGTTGGGCTTATGACATTGGCTTCGGGGGACTAGATCATGTAATTGCATCGGGTGATGATGTGAATATATTAGTCATGGATACAGAAGTGTACTCTAATACTGGTGGTCAATCTTCAAAGGCATCACCTACGGCATCAATAGCTAAGTTTACAACTTCAGGGAAAAAAGTTAGAAAAAAAGATTTGGGGATGATGGCAATGAGCTATGGGCATGTATATGTAGCTCAAGTTGCAATGGGAGCGAATCAAAACCAATTGATGAAAGCGGTTAAAGAAGCAGAAGCTTATAAAGGACCATCAGTTGTAATTGCATACTCACCATGTATTGCGCATGGAATTAAGGCTGGAATGGGCAAAACACAGACACAAATGAAAAACGCAGTAGAAGCAGGGTATTGGCATTTATATCGTTATAACCCAGAGTTGAAAAAGGAAGGGAAGAATCCGTTTATTCTTGATTCAAAAAAGCCTAAGGCTTCATTTAGAGAATTTTTAATGGGTGAAGTGAGATATGCTTCACTAGTAAAAACTTTTCCGGAAGTGGCAGAAGAGTTATTTGTTAAGTCAGAAGAAGAAGCTTTAGAAAGATATGAGAGTTATTTAAGGTTGACCTAGACTGTTAAAATTAAGCATGGCTGCTGTTATTTTTCAGTTTGGCAAGCAGGCAATAAAAAAGTAGAGATATTATATCCTCGCTTTTGCTGTTAGAAAGAAGCGAAATGGAGTATACTATAAAGAGAGGCGTAAATAGAACATGTTCTTACGAACTAAATTGCATAAATCAAGGATCTTATCCCCTTGATTTATGTTAATTAAAATTGGGGGTGGAATAATGCTAGGCTTAACATTAGGTGGGGGCGGCGCAAGAGGTTCGTATCAGATCGGTGCGTGGAAGGCATTTAGGGAATTGGGCATTGAATTCCAAGGGGTGACAGGAACTTCCGTAGGAGCCTTGAATGGCGCTTTGTTTGCACAAAACGATTTTGATGAAGGTTATAATATTTGGTCAAACATGAGTTTCGATTCGGTAGTAGATATTGACGCGAAAATATTAGATAGAATTAAGGATTTTCGGTCAATACAAGAGGATTTGCCAATCATATATAAAGAAGTGAAAAAAACTATAATGGATCTTGGGCTAGACACGCAGCCCTTAGAAAAGCTAATAAAAAGAGTGCTTAAAGAAAAAAAACTCAGAAAGTCAGGAAAAGATTTTGGGCTTGTAACTTTTTCTATTTCAGACTTTAAGGCTATGGAAGTATTTCTAGAGGACATTCCAGAGGGCGAATTACCAGAATACTTATTAGCATCTGCTTATTTGCCTATTTTTAAGGCGAAAAAACTGAAAGGAAAATGGTATTTGGACGGAGGGGTACACAATAATTTGCCTACAGAAATGTTATATAGAAAGGGATACAAAAAGATTGTGATTATCAAATTGCAAAAAGGAGGGATTAGAAATAAACAATACCCGCAGGATTTAGAGATAATTGAAATAGCGCCAAATCAATCCTTAGGTAATATGATGGATTTTGCGAAAGAAAGAGCGAATTTCAATTTAAAATTAGGTTATTATGATACGCTTCGAGTTTTTAAAGGGTTTAAGGGTGTAAACTATTATTTAAAAGATAATGTAGACGAAGCGCAAGCGCTACAGTTTTTTATGAAGCTAAGCGAAGAAAGCATAAAAGAATTGAGCCGTCTATTCGATTTACCGCAGTTTATGTCCATTCATAGATTGTTATTGGAAGGAATAATTCCGAGATTTATTAAATTAACGGGATTAAATGAGAAAAGTACATATTCTGAAGTGTTAACAAAACTAATCGAAAGTATGGCAGCTAGTTGTAAAGTTGAGCAGTTACATATTTATACTACCGATGATTTGCTGAAAGAAGTTCAAAAAGCATATATAAAAAAAGATGCTCAAAAAACAAAGCAGAATGTGGCAAGCCAAGCATATCATGATATAATTATTAGAGTGGATAGAGACAAAATGCTAAAAGAAGCACTCGGAGTTTTGCTGAGACATAACAGCGGGATAAGGATATAAGATGCCAAATAGTAATGCAGAGGTAGGGGAGGCGTTATAATGAATTTTCTTAATATAATTATGCTTTTCTTCTCTATTCTGACTTTTTTTGTTTGCATAATTGTACTTATGGAAAACAGAAGTCCACAAAGAACGGTGGCCTGGTTATTAGTATTGATATTTTTGCCAGTTGCTGGTCTAATGTTTTATTTGTATATTGGACAAAATCACAGAAAAAAAAGAACTTTTATCAAGAAAAGCAAGGAAGATTATAAATTGCTTAGAAGACTTTTAAAAGAGCAAATTAACTTTACTTCGTGTGCTGACATAGCAAAGCGTACTGGCTTGGAAAGCAGATGGAAAATAATCTCCTTGCTGCTTAATAGTACACACTCTCCAATTACTATAAACAACTCAATCCAAGTATTGCAAAATGGGGAAAAAAAATTTAGTGAAATTTTATTAGCAATAAAATCGGCTAAGCATCATATTCATATGGAGTATTTTATAATAAAAGATAGTGAAATCGGGGTAACTATAAGGGATGCTCTGATTGAAAAAGCAAACGAAGGTATTGAGGTGCGTTTAGTTTACGATGCTGTTGGAAGCTGGAAATTAAAAAAGAGCTTTATTGACCCAATGAAAAGGGCCGGAATAAAAGTGGGTGTTTTTCTTCCGGTTACACTACCATTTCTAGGAAGCAGTCTTAATTATCGAAATCATAGAAAAATATTGATAGTAGATGGTAAAATAGGGTTTCTTGGTGGAATTAATATTGGGGATGAATACTTAGGAAAAAGCAAAAAAATGGGGTTTTGGCGGGACACACATTTAAAAATCTTAGGAGAAGCAGTATATGTTTTGCAAGTTATTTTTTTAATGGATTGGTATTTTGTTTACTCAGAAGAATTAGATGACGAAATATACTTTCCAAAACAGGCTTATTGTGGTGAGAAAATGATACAAATAGCAGCGAGCGGGCCGGATTCATATTGGCAATCGATACATCAGGCTTTTTTCTCTCTTATTTCAGTAGCTACAGAAAGAATTTTTATTACAACGCCGTATTTAATTCCAGACGAAAGTATATCTATGGCGCTTAAAACAGCAGCACTAAGTGGGGTAGATACCAGAATAATATTGCCGAATAAAATTGATCATTACGCAGTTTTTTGGGCTTCAAAATCACATTATATGGAGCTGCTTGAAGCGGGAGTTAGAATATACGAGTATGATAAAGGCTTTATTCATGGGAAAGTAATTTTAGTAGACGGCTGTTTTAGCACAATAGGGACTGCAAACTTGGATATTAGGAGTTTTCAATTAAACTTTGAAGTGAATGCCTTTATTTATGATGAGGAAGCAACTAAAAAATTGGCTGACGATTTTTATGCTGACATTAAGAGCTGTATAGAAATAAATATTGAGGAGTATAAAAAAAGATCGTTGGCAAGGAGAGTAATTGAGTCATTAGCAAGATTATTTTCGCCAATTCTGTAGAAAAGAGGAGATAAAGTTGGATTTAGTGAAAATATATGAGGTACAAAGAAAATTGGACGAAAGAATTTTAATGAATCATAAGTTAGAACAAGAAGAACTATTATCTTCTAAGATACTTGCCTTACTAGTAGAATTAGGAGAACTGGCAAACGAAACGAGGTGCTTCAAATTTTGGAGTACAAAACAAGCATCAGAAGAAAATGTTATTCTAGAAGAATACGTTGATTGTCTGCATTTTATATTGAGCATTGGCTTAGAAATTAAGGCGGATAGATATAAAAAGATGAGCTTTGGTGGATTGGAAGATGACAAATCAGTGGATGGATTGAGTTCGTTAAACATAGATAGTAAGAGGCGAAGCAAATTGATAACAACCAAACAATTTCAAACGGTTTTTACAAAAATAGCAGTACTGCAACAAAACATCAATCACGAAAACTACTATAGGCTACTACAGACATTTCTTGTGTTAGGAGGCACTCTAAGGTTTTCACCAGATACGATTACAAAAGGGTATATGTTAAAAAATCGCATTAATCATCAGCGACAGGCGGAGGGGTACTAGGTGCTTGGGCAATTACTTTTTTCAACCACTTTCCTTGTGAGTAAACAAATAGACCGATTGCACAAATAATTGCATTGCTTATTACCATAGCATACCATACAGAAGAAGATCCCCAATCGGTAATACTTTTAAAGAGGATAATCATCGGGATGCGGAGAACCCAAAGGCGCCCTATTTCAAGGAACATCCCATGAATTGTATGACCAGAGCCTTGGAAAACGCCAAGTAAAGCTTGGAAAATGCCCATTAGAGGGAGGGATAGAGAGATAAGCTTTACATACTTGATGCCTTCAGAAAGCACTATAGGATCTCTTGTGAAAGAACCAACAGATTGAGGTTCCAGTAGAAACAACAAGAAACCGCCTAGAGCCATGAACGGAATAGATAGTAGCAATGCGGTTTTGAACGCCAGCTTGGCACGTTCCTTATTATCAGCACCCAAATTTTGACCAACAATAGAAGAAAGCGAATTTCCTATACCCATAGCAGGCATTAGTACTAGTGAGTTGATTCGGTTACCTATAGTAAATGCAGCGAGTGTAGCGCTACCAAAAGAAACGACAAAAAATTGAGAATTATGAAGCCAAAAGCAGTGGTAGACATTCCTATTGATGCAGGTAGGCCGATTTTTAATATTTGCAGCATTAATTTTGTGTTAGGGATTAAATCTCTTAGTGTTAATTTAACTCCATTTATATGAGAGAATAAAGTGTATATTGCGTAGAGCATAAAGGTTCCTCTAGAGAAAACAGTGGCGAGTGCAGCACCTTGAACTCCCAAATCAAAATAGAATATAAAAATAGGGGATAATACTATGTTAAGAATTACTCCAGAGCCGTTTAATACCATTGGAGTAACGGTATCGCCCTGACCATGCTTTACTGCGTTGAATACAAAGAACAAGAAAATTGCAGGAGCGCCTAAAAACATAATTTGCAAATACTGAGTAGCAAAGAACTGTACGTTTATATCATCTGCAACTAAACTTAAAACATGAGGTATGGAGATATAGCCCACTATACTTATGAAAACTGAAAAAAATGCTGACATTGTCAAAAGTTGCCCAGCAATAGAAGTTGCTTCTTTGTGATTATCAGAGCCAATATGCTGCGAAATAAGAGCGGTTCCTGCTACATTCATGCCCATTCCAACTGCAAGCATTAAAAATATGAAAGGGAATACTAGTCCTAGAGCAGCAATCTCGTTAGTTCCTAGTCGACCTACCCAATATGTATCTGCAAGATTGTATAATGTTTGAATTAAATTGTTGAGCATTATAGGTAGTGCTAAAGTGAGAATAACTTTTTTCATGTTGCCAGTGAGTATTAGCTGCTTTTTACTTAAATGATCCATGCATTTATCATTCCTTAAAATATATTTAGACTCTCGAAACATATTTTATCATAAGTTTAGCTTCTTGGCAACTTTTCGTTGCAAGTCACCTCGTACTTATAAAAGAATGGTTGACTAGCAAGAGGAAGTGTGATTATAATTTAGGAATACAATTAAAAGAAAATTAGGGGATGTTGCAATGGAATACGAAAAAAAGGTAGACTGTATTGTAGAAGTACTAAGAAAAGGAGAAAAAGAGGATAGAAACTTTAAAGTTGGCGTAGAATTTGAGCATATTGTAGTTAAAAAAAACAATTTTGAGTCAGTAAGCTATTTTGGAAGAGAAGGAATAGAAGAAATTCTTAGAGAACTCCTACATAAAAGGTATGAAGGGGAATATGAGCAAGATTATTTAATCGGACTTAAGAAAGAAGACAATTATGTTTCAATTGAGCCAGGAGCTCAACTGGAATTTAGCGCAAGACCCTGCAAGGATATTAAAGAGATAGAGCAATTGTATTTATCTTTTGTTAATGATGTTGTACCAATTCTAGAGAGTAAGGGTGCGATGATGCTAGGGATTGGTTTTCTTCCAAAAACAAGTATTCAACAAATCAAATTCATCCCCAAGAAAAGATATGAATACATGTCTAATTATTTTAAAACCAAAGGTAAGTATGCACATTATATGATGAAAGGGACGGCTTCTTTGCAAGTGTCTATTGACTACTTTGATGAAAAAGATTTTGTTAAAAAGTTTAAAGTCGCAAACCTATTGTCACCACTTTTTTCTATTATAACAGACAATGCACCTATATTCGAAGGTGAATTATACAGGAAAAACAGTGTTAGAACTATGATTTGGAATGATATGGACGATTCAAGATGTGGAAATGTCCTAGGAGTTATGAGTAAAGTATATGGATATAGAGAATACGCAGAATACATACTAAATGTTGAACCAATATTAATTGTGAAAGATGGACGAATTAAAAATACAGAAAATGAAACTGTGGCGTCCATAATGGACACGTGTGTTTTCAATCAAAATGAAATTGAGCATTTGATGTCTATGGTGTTTCCAGATGTGCGTGCAAAGCAATATATTGAGATAAGAACGGGAGATAGTCTGCCATATCCTTTGAATTTATCTTACGTTGCTTTAATAAAGGGACTGTTTTATAATGAGAAGAGCTTAGATTACTTATTATTACTTGCGCAAGAAATAGGCGAAGGTGATTTGCTAAGATGGAAAGAGAACATATTAGAAAAGGGCTTTGATGCTAATATTTTGGGATGTACAACTAAGGAGTTAATTTCTGTTATATTCGATTTGTCTAAAAAAGGCTTAAGTCATGAGGAAAAAGAATATCTGAAACCACTTGAAACATTAATGTTGAAGCAAAAGACAGCGACAATGATTTCTAAGGAATTAATTGAAACTAAAGGGTTAGAAGCGCTAAGATGGTGCGCTTTGAGGGGGAAAGGGCAAAGTTGGTTAGTTGGACAGTTGGTTAGGAAAAGAATAAAGAATAAAGAATAAAGAATAAAGAATAAAGA